>CALZJY010000095.1 GCA_945787925.1 uncultured Anaerosporobacter sp.
GTATTACAACTTCCAAATTTAAAGCAAAAGACCATTGAGGAGTTTCTCTATCTTTCTCGAGAAGACGAATATACAGGAAAAGAGTTAATCCCAATCTATGGGGAGTATATGAAAAAAAAGTTCTCTCATGAAGAGAATGCCCAAGAACAAAAACTCTTACTCCTCCATAATGATGAAGATTTAAAAGGAATGATTTCTCTACTTGCCCTATGCGATTATATTGACTTATTCAACGAACGTCATGAAGTCGTACAAATCCAAAAAGAAGAAACTGTAATTTCCGCTACCCTTCGTCTTTCTAGACCGATTGCCCGTATGGTTAAGTACCATAACGAAGGGCTTTCCTTAGAAGCCCATGAGGATCTTTTACAAATCCATGTGCTCTATTACGAAGGCGAACTGAAGTACTTTTATAAGAACTATAAAGACTATTACTACCTTCCTGCCGAAGATATGGCAATACACAAAAGTGTTGCCGAATATGTAGACCGTGATTTTAAAGAAAAAGCAAAAAAGGCAAACTGCTATATTCGAAAAGCGGGCGTATTTCTTCCGATGTGTGAGGATTCTTCGGATTCCTCCATCCTTCTATTCAAACGTGAGGTAAAAGATAAACAAGGCTTTATGGAAGTGTCTGCTGAAACATTTACTAATCCAGAATTGCTAGAAGACTATTTTCATCAATTACTATGCACGCTTGCGTAATCCAAAGAAAAAGATGGAATCCAAATGGAAACCATCTTTTTTTGCTGTTTATAATACCTACTTTTAGTTCATGTTTAATTCTTCTAGTACTTCTTTTACTAGAACGCGTTCATCCATATCATGTTTTACACCTTTGATTTCTTGGTATGTCTCATGACCTTTACCTGCTAGGATGATGATATCGCCTTTTTTCGCATGTTCAATGCTGTATTTGATTGCATCTTTACGATTTTCAATCGCGATATATTCGCCATCTGCTTTTTTCACACCTGTGATGATATCATTCATGATATCTTGTGGCTCTTCAAATCTTGGATTATCACTTGTTACAATCGTAAGATCTGCTAATTTGGAAGAGATTTCACCCATTTCATAACGACGAAGTTTAGAACGATTACCACCACAACCGAATACTGTTACGATTCTTCCTGGTTCGTATTCACGAATTGTAGTAAGAAGACTTTCTAAACTCATAGCATTATGTGCATAATCGATCATTAATGTGAAGTCTTTGCTTACTGGGATTAATTCTACACGACCTTTTACGTGAACCTTCTTTAATACCTTGCTAATAATTGCAGGATCCACATCAAAATTGATTAATGTAGAGATTGCTGCTAAGGAATTGTATACGGAGAATTTACCCGGAACATCTACTTCAAAATGATCATTTACTTTACCTGATACGTCGAATGCAATTCCGATTACACCATCTTTATTTACTAAAGAAACGTTATCTGCCTTGATATCCGCATCATTTTCTAAACCGTAAGTCAAGATGTCGCAAGTTGCACCTTCCATCATTTGTTTTGCATGGGAATCATCTACGTTGAAGATACCATGTTTACATTGTTTGAATAATAATTGTTTGCAGCGAAGATAATCATCAAAATCTTTGTGTTCGTTTGGTCCGATATGATCTGGTTCTAAGTTAGTAAAGATACCATAATCAAATGTAAAGCCAGAAACACGGTGAAGCATTAGACCTTGAGAAGATACTTCCATTACTACGTGAGTACAGCCTGCTTCTACCATTTGTGCAAAGTATTCTTGCAGATTATAGGATTCTGGAGTCGTATTTGCTGCAGGAATATGCTTATCCCCGATGATTGTCTCGATTGTACCAATTAGACCTGTTTTAAATCCAGCACCTTCCAAAATGGATTTAATCATATATGTGGTAGTCGTTTTTCCTTTTGTACCAGTGATACCGATTGTTGTAAGTTTTTCTGCTGGATAATCAAAATATGCTGCAGAAATATGAGCCATCGCAAGTCTCGTATCTTTTACTTTAATTACCGTTACATCCTCGCTTACGTTTACATCATCTTCTACTACAAGAGCTGTAACTCCTTTTTCTACTACTTGTTCTACGAATGTATGGCCATCTACTACTGCACCTTTGATACAAATGAATAAGCCACCTTCACAAGCTTTTCTTGAGTCATTGATTACACTCGTGATTTCCTTATTCATTTCTCCCGTAGTGGATACAATATCTACATGTTCTAATAATTTATTTAATAACAACGTACTTCACGTCCTTTCACAATTTCCCTTTTTAAGGCATTATTGATACTATTATATTATAGTTCTCCTTCGAATACAATAGTTGCCGGTCCAGTCATGAATACATGTTTTGATTCTCGATCATAGCGGATTCTTAAGTCGCCTCCTAATAAATGAACCGTAGCTTCATCTTCTAGATAGCCTCTGGAAATACCTGCTACTACACTTGCACATGCACCTGTACCGCAAGCTAATGTTTCACCAGAACCCCTTTCCCATACTCTCATATTAATTGTCTTACGATCAATTAATTCGATAAATTCCACATTTACTCCTTCTGGGAATGCAGGATCTTTTTCAATCACTTTCCCTACTTCTTCTACTGGAGCTGTCTTTGTATCCTCTACAAATAAGATTGCATGAGGGTTTCCAACATTTACGCTTACTAGCTCGATTTCATCGCTGCCAGCATCTGTTGCAGGGTTAGTTGCTAATTTATTTAATGTAACAGGATGACCTTCTACTGCCTTTACAACAATTGGTGCTTCTATCCTTACTTCTCCCATATCAACGGTAGCTTCTAGCATTTTGCCATCTTCTACTTTTAAATCAAGATATTTAATTCCGCTCTTTGTCTCGATTGCAATATGTGTTTTATCCGTAAGGCCTTTGTCATAAACAAATTTCGCTACGCAACGAATTCCGTTGCCACACATCATGCCTTCAGAACCATCTAAGTTATACATAGCCATTGTAAAATCTGCTACCTTAGAAGGTCTGATTAAAATTAGTCCATCGGAACCAATGCCAAAATGACGATCACTCACTTTGATTGCTAATTCTCCCGGATTCTCGATGTCTTGCTCTAAACAATTCACGTATACATAGTCATTTCCGCATCCATGCATTTTTGTAAATTTCATAGTTGATTCCTCCTCTACTCTTTGTCTTATTTTTCATCTTCTATAGTATAGCCCCATCCTATAAGTTGCAACCAAGTATCCAGAGAACAACAGTTTTTGCCTTAAAACATAACGTAGTACGTATTTTTTGCATAGTTTTATAGTAGACCTATTAGATTTAGCTTAAAATAAGCAGTTCATCACTAGATTCCAGTGCAGATACAAACTCCTTCTCCAAGCTTCCCTGCAGTTTGATTCCGTACCACTCAAAAACCTCATCTAATCCACGCATCACCTCTACCATGTTTTCCTCTGTCGCATTGTATCCCATATGTCCAATTCGAATCAGCTTTCCACTAAACTCCCCAAAGGACCCTGCTAATAAAATATTATGGGTTTCCTTCATTCTTGTAAGAATTTCTTGTTCTGTAATCCCTTCTGGAATTCGAAATACGGTAACGGTATTAGAAAATCCACTCTGTTGATATAACGCTAGTCCGGCTGCCTGTATTGCAGTTCTTGTCGCCTCTGCAATGCGGCTATGCCTTTCATATACCAAGTCATCTGCTTTAATATTCTCGAACGCTACTCGAAGGCCGTTAATATCGCTGATGGGCATCGTATACGGGAACCATTTCTGTTCATAATATCCATCAAATACAGCTAAATTGGCATAGAATGAACGGATTGGCGTCTTCCTAGTTTTCATCGCTTGCTTTGCCTCTTCACTTACTACGACAAACGTTAATCCCGGAGGTGCCGATACCGCCTTTTGGGAACCTCCACAAAGGATATCTATTTGGAATGCATCCACCTCTACTGGCTCTCCAAACATGGCAGACACACTATCTACTACCGTTAGAATCCCATATTTCTTTAGCAAGGGACAAAGTGTCCCGATCTCATTCAACATCCCGCTTGGCGTATCACAGTGTACGATGGTAGCATACTTGAAGTCATGGTTCTTCTCCAGATATGCCTCCAATTCCTCCGCTGCAATCTCTCTTTCATAATCAAACGAAAGAATGGTTGGCTCACCACCATACATTGTAACAAAATCTGCAAATCCCTTTCCGTAAATGCCATTATCTAATACCAATACCTTGTCCCCCGGCTCGGTAAGGGAAGCACATGCCGCCTCTAATCCCAAGATGCCCTCTCCATCTAAAATCAATGTCTCGTTTCTTGTATGTAATAACTCACTAATTAACTCACAAGTCTCTTTATAGAACTCTACAAATGCTTCATCCAAATCTGGATTGGTACATTCCAAGCTTCTCGCTGCCCGTACATTAGGCGCCACCATCGTTGGCCCTGGTGTCATCACTTTATACATCTAATCATCCTTCCCTTACTTTCTTACCTGTCTCATTATTCCTTCTAACGGACGTATCATTATGCTAACTACTACAATCGCGGTTCCAACCTGAATGATATTACCTGGAATAGATCCTACTGGCACCACCCAGTTTCCGTATAATACTACTTCTGCAAAATAATATCCAACAAGTTTAATCACTAGTGCTGCCAGCATGAATATCACATACCAAAGCATACCTTTTTTTCGCTCAGCACCCCATCCAGTCACATATCCCATCGTTGCAACGATTATGAATGTAAATGGTGCCCAAGACGCATAAGGACTAAGCAGATCAAATAATGCCATACCTACACCCCCAGCAATCGCGCCAGTCTTTCGTCCAAATAAGATTGCTCCTACAAATAATGGAATATTTCCAAGATGGATTAAACCACCCTTCCCTCCAAATGGAAGCTGGATATGAATCATACACCCTACATATGTTAAGGCAATGAACAATGCCGTTACCACCATAACTTGTATTTTGTTATGTGTTTCGAAACGACTCAATTTTCTTGTCTCTAACGAACTCATTTTTATCCCTCCTATGTATTTTTTTCGATATTATTCGATGTGTTTAATCTTATCCATATTGTGGCACTTTGTAAACAGCCAGTTTTATTCTTTTTGACCATACCAGATTGCAGCGCAGTTTGCTATGCAACAAGAATAAAAAAGCTTGCCCATGATTTCTCACAGGCAAGCCATTACCACCTTCCTTAATAATTCTCTGCACGTACTTCAAAAAAGCTTTGCGGATGCTTACAAACGGGACAAACCTCTGGTGCACGAACTCCCATTACCAAATGGCCACAATTCTTGCACTCCCACATGGTCATTGTTCCTTTTTCAAACACTCTCTGCATCTCTACGTTCTTTAACAATTTCCGGTATCGTTCCTCGTGTGCACGTTCGATTTCAGCCACCATACGGAACTTCTTTGCAAGTTCATAGAACCCTTCTTCCTCTGCCTCTGTTGCAAAACGCTTGTACATATCCGTCCATTCATAATTCTCGCCTTTTGCTGCTTCTGCAAGGTTCTTTGCGGTATCACCAATACCGCTTAATTCCTTCAGCCAAATCTTTGCATGCTCTTTCTCATTATCTGCCGTATGTAAAAACAATTCCGCAATCTGTTCATATCCTTCTTTCTTCGCTACACTTGCAAAGTATGTATACTTATTTCTCGCCTGGCTCTCTCCTGCAAATGCTGCTAGAAGATTTTTCTCTGTCTTTGTTCCTTGATACGCCGTCTCTCTCTTATCATTTACTTGTTCAAACTTTGTTGACGTCGCATGACAGATCGGACATTCCTCTGGTGCTTGGTCACCTTCATATATGTAACCACATATCTTACACCTAAATTTGGCCATGATACTCTCCTTTCCACTGTTGCTTCTTGTAAGCTTATTATAGGATAATCCATATACTTTGTCAATTGTATGTACAATTCATTCAAATCCAAAGCATTCCGTTTGTAAACTTCCACATATAAAAAGAAGTCTTTATAGCCCTTTTACAGGCTATAAAGACTTCCTATCTATTCTTCTCCAATGACTTTCATGATTTCATCTTTTAAGTCTCTGGCTTTTTCTTTCACTCTTGACGATGCCTCTCTTGAAGATACCACCATGGAAATCCAACGTTTTGCATCGTCATAACGCTTTGTTTTAAAACAAAGATTGGATACTAGATAACAGAATGTGGCTTCATCCATTCCGCATATTGGAAATTCTTCCGTCGTATACGATGTCATAAATCCCTGACATGCTTTCTCGATAAACTCTAATTCCATTCCCTTGATACTCTCTAATTGTTCCTTATAACCAGCCACTTCCCTATCTAGCTGTTGGCCTTGGCCGCGATATAGCCATGCGATTTTAAGCGCTGTATACGCCTGTTGAGAAACTGGAGCTAATTTTACCACGGAACTTAGCAACGCAAACTTATGTCTCATAATAGAGTCCTCATAAGAATAAACCTCTGGCTCTACTAGAGTTCCCTTAAAATTCTGTACCACACGTTCTTGGATATTTTTTTGTTGTACCGCTGTTACTGGTTCTTCAAAAAACTTCTTTAAAGAACCATATCCACAACTTTTACAAAATACTACATCATATTTTAATGCATCAATATTTTGATATACTGGTCGTAAATCATCATCCGTAGATTCTAATTTAGCTTTCCCTGTCTTTACTGTTTTCGCCTTAATCTCTGATGCACAAATCGGGCATTCATAAATCTTGTCAAATAGTGCTTCTTTTTCTTCTGTATTTCTTGTGTTAGACATCTAATCCAACTCCTTTGTATAGCTTTCTACCTTTATCAGCAATTATATCATATGATCATTTAAAATGTAATCATATCTCGACTGATTTCCGCAATCGAACCAGCGCCACACATTGCCATAGTATCCGCAAGCTCTGCAGCCAAACGTTCGATATATAGTGTCACACCTTCTTCCCCACCGCCATATGCTGCTGTAACAAATGGACGACATAATAATACTGCATCTGCTCCCATTGCAAGCGCCTTAAAGATATCTGTCCCAGAACGAATCCCACCATCTACAAACACTAACATGGAATCGCCTACCGCGTCCACAATATCCGCTAATACTTCTGCTGTTGCAGGACATTGGTCTAATACCCTTCCACCGTGATTGGATACTACGATTGCCGCTGCGCCTGCTTCTTTAGCTTTTAACGCGCCTTTTACCGTCATAATTCCTTTTACGATAAATGGACGTTGTGCAAGCTCAACGATTTGTTT
>CALZJY010000096.1 GCA_945787925.1 uncultured Anaerosporobacter sp.
TCCTTGTGATGTTGGCAGACAGTACGAACCAATCGTTCGAATCAACAGTCAGTCTGGAAAAGGCGGCGTAGCATTTATCATGGATTCTTGCTTCGGGTTCAAGCTTCCAAAAGGAATGCACAAGGAATTTGCAGATATCATCCAACCGATTGCAGAGAAGCAAGGAGAGGTTGCTCCAGAACAAATCATGGAAGAGTTCCGTGCCCAATATCTAGAAGCGAAAGAGCCACTTCATTTCAAGCGCTGTAAGGTAGAGGATACGTCAGAAAACAATACGGGATTCGATACGTTTGTACGCGTGCTTTATACAGATCATGGCGAAGAGAAAATTTTAGAAGCCAAGGGAAATGGTCCAATCGATGCAGTACAACGTGGATTACAAGATATCCTAGGAATCGGCATTAAGGTATTAGACTACAATGAGCATGCATTACGTTCCGGTTCGAATGCACAGGCAGCTGCCTATATCCATTTGATGGATACGAATAGCAGGAAAGTTGTATATGGAGTTGGCGTAAGTTCGAATATTACAAGAGCATCCATTCGAGCAATCTTTAGTGCTGTAAACCGTTTAAGAAACCAATAGAGTTATATGGAGTATCCTGGTAGCAAAAAATACCAGGATGCTTGTATTGTAAGGAACAAATATGCTATAATGTGAAAAAGAGAACATTGAGTCGATTAAAACACATACTGAAAGTAAGACGGCTCAGAGCGAGGAGGTTGTTATGGAGACGTTAGAGAGCAAAAGCGAAAACATTACAATTGAGCAGATTTACACGATATTGAATAATTATCGAATTGGAAAGAAGCCTTTAGCAAAATTGTTAGGCTGGGGAGAAACAACGATTATTCGTTATGTAGAGGGGGATTCTCCAACCAATGAATATTCCGATAAGCTTCGAATGATTCTTGAAAATCCAGGATACTTTTACGAAATCCTGACAAAGAACAAAGATAATATTACCCAAGTGGCATATCGAAAATGTTCAAAAGCAGTATTGAAGCAGATGCTCCAATCAAGAATCTGTATTATTGCACAATACATCATCAATAAGAGAAAGGCTAATATCAGTTTATTAGAATTACAGACTTACCTATATTACATACAAGCATTCCATTTGGCATTAAATAATAGTCCGATGTTTGAAGACGATTATATCGTGAACGATGACCATATGCCGTATGAACAGGTATATAACGATTTTACTACAAGAAAGATTACGGAGCTTGAGATCGCAGAAGATGTGTTGTCAAGAACAGAAAAAGAGTTTATCGACCAAGTGCTTTTGGCATTTGAGTGGTATGGTCCGGCAATGTTAAAGAGTTTGATTACATATGAACGAGTTATGTTACGTATTTCGAGAGACAAGGATAACCGCAAGATTGTTAGTAAGGATTCTTTGAAGCTTCACTTCATCGATATCATCACCCTATATAAGATTAATAGTGTGAAAGATGTACATAATTATCCGGATCAACGATTCCTAGAAATTAAGGAACTAAGATAGAAAAAGAGCAATCTGCAGAAATAGCAGATTGCTCTTTTTTATTTTTGAAATAGGTTGAATTTTTGTTCTAAACGAATCGGACGGTAGGAGAGTTTGGATTTTCGTAATCCTTCTTCTCCTAAATCGTCTTCCCTGTTTACGATTTCCGCATCCGGGAATTCGTTTATGATAAATTGTTGGTTGATATAGTTGTAGATACCACGGATATCAACCGAACCTTTTTCAATATGAATAAACGCACATTTTAACTCTGGATTATAGCTACCGATACTATAAGCGGAAAGCTTGCCATCAACATAGACTCCGCCCATTTTAAATGGAAGGAGGCTACAATGGTCAAATAAGCGGAAGACACCGCTTTCTTCGCTTGAAATGGCATCTAGACGTTCTGTGACATTGCGATTTTGTAACCATTCCATATGGAAATCAGAGATTTCCTTTGTATCACAGCAATGTAATGTGCGATATTCATAGCGGCCTTCATATGCTTTTTTGAACGCATTGAGATGGTTTTTCTTTTTATGATAGCTTTTTCCGCTAAGCGTACGTAGCTTTTCAGCATCATAGATATAATCAAAAGCATCACGCATTTCCTCGACAGAAAACTCTGTCTGGAAGCGCTCTGATTGCTTAATTGTATTTAGGAAGAGCTCATCGACAATATACATTTTTAAAGGGACATTTAACACGTTGTTAAAGTAATCCTTGATTTCAAAAAATGCCTGTTCGATATGCTCTACCTTACAATAAGGCATCATTGTTGCATATTCATTTTTGATTTTCATTTTGAAAAACATATAGTTTTCAGTATATGCGAATTCTGTTCCATAGAAATCAGACCAGATATACTGATTGATAAATTGTCCTTCCGACGTATAGATTGGACGGAGGGAGGAGTACTTTGTGACCAAAGGCTCACACTCCGGAGTAAGTTTTTCAAATGTATAGTTCATAGGTGTGACCACCCTTTCTAGCATATAGCAACAATTCAATTATTTATTATTTCTCTTTGCACGCATACGCATAGTAGGATCTAGGATCTTCTTACGTAATCTTAAGTGTTCTGGAGTGATTTCTAATAACTCATCTGTTTCGATGTAATCAAGTGCTTGTTCAAGACTTAAGATTGTTGGAGGTGTTAAACGAAGAGCATCATCGCTACCAGAAGAACGAGTATTTGTTAACTGTTTCTTCTTACATACGTTTACTTCCATATCGTCTTGTTTTGCATTTTGTCCAATGATCATACCAGCGTATACTTTTTCACCAGCACCGATAAATAAAGTACCACGTTCTTGTGCATTATATAGACCATAAGTGATAGATTCGCCAGTTTCGAATGCGATAAGGGAACCTTGTTTACGGTAAGAGATTTCACCTTTATATGGGCCATATTCTTCGAAGATGGTATTGATGATACCGTTACCTTTTGTATCTGTTAAGAATTCTCCACGGTAACCGATTAAGCCTCTAGATGGGATAAGGAATTCAATACGAGTATAACCGCCTGTTGTAGGAGTCATGTTTTGAAGTTCCCCTTTTCTAGAGCTTAATTTTTCGATAACAGCACCAGTGAATTCATCTGGAACATCAATTACGGCACGTTCCATTGGTTCAAGTAAATTTCCGTTTTCGTCTTCTTTGTATAAAACTTCCGCTTTACTTACTGCGAATTCATATCCTTCACGTCTCATGTTTTCGATTAATACGGAAAGGTGAAGTTCACCACGACCGGAAACTTTGAAGGAATCCGCACTTTCAGTTTCTTCTACACGTAAGGAAACGTCAGTATTTAATTCTTTGAATAGACGTTCTCTGATTTGTCTAGAAGTAACAAACTTACCTTCTTGACCAGCAAGTGGACTATCATTTACCATGAATGTCATTGCGATTGTTGGATCAGAGATTTTTTGGAATGGGATTGGAGTTGGATTTTCAGGGCTACATAAAGTATCACCGATATGGATATCTGCAATACCAGAGATTGCAACGATAGAACCAATTCTTGCTTCTTCCACTTCTACTTTGTTAAGACCTTCAAATTCATAAAGTTTGCTTACTTTTACACGTTTGAATTTGTCAGGTTCATGTTCGTTTACGATAACAGCATCTTGGTTTACTTTGATTACACCGTTATCTACCTTACCAACGCCGATACGTCCAACGTATTCGTTGTAATCGATTGTACTGATTAGGATTTGTGTTGGAGCTTCTGGATCACCAGTTGGAGCTGGGATGTAGTCTACGATAGTGTCGAATAATGGTTTCATGTTAACTGGTTCAACATCAAGATCCATTGTTGCAACACCAGATTTCGCACTTGCGAATACGAATGGACAATCTAATTGTTCTTCGTTTGCATCAAGGTCGATGAATAATTCTAAGATTTCATCCACTACTTCAAGAGGTCTTGCTTCTGGTCTATCGATTTTGTTTACACAAACGATAACTGGTAATTGAAGTTCTAATGCTTTCTTTAATACGAACTTTGTTTGAGGCATTGCACCTTCAAACGCATCTACTACTAAAACTACACCGTTAACCATTTTAAGAACACGTTCTACTTCGCCACCGAAGTCAGCATGTCCTGGTGTATCGATGATATTGATTTTTGTATCGCCGTAAGTAATTGCTGTATTTTTAGATAAAATAGTGATACCACGTTCTCTTTCGATGTCGTTAGAGTCCATGACACGTTCTGCAACTGTTTGGTTCGTACGGAATGTACCACTTTGTTTAAGTAATTCGTCTACTAGAGTAGTTTTACCATGATCTACATGGGCAATGATTGCGATATTACGAATGTCTTCTCTTATCATTATAGTATCCTTCTTTCTAATATCGGGACCAGTTCCATTGTTAGTATTAGTTGTAGCAAAATATGATATTCCAATGGAGCTTGGTAATATTTATAGTTTATAGTTTATTTTCAAAAGATAACTTTTATATTTTATCATATTATTACGAGATTACAAGCGTTTCTTCTATATAATGCGCAAACGCAAGGGTTATAAGTGGGCATTAAGGAAAGCTAAGGGATTTATAATAAAAAATAAGTTGAAAAAAAGTAACACTTGTGTATAAATAGGTATAAATAAGGAAAAAATTTCAATCAAACTCTGTTATAATATAGTTATTAATCCGTGTTATACCATCAGAATATGTATAATTTTTTATAATATTATAGAAAACACTTGATATAATATTAATAAAATGGTAAAATTTTACTTCTAAAAGGGAAATAACTTGAATAAACATAATAAGAGAACAATTTTAAAATACCTAGGACAGGGAAGAGAGGAGTAGTACATTATGACGGATAAAGTATTCGATAATAACCAAGTTAACATTGCAGGTGAAGTAGTGGGTGATTTTAAATATAGTCACTCCGTATTTGGAGAGGGATTTTACATCCTAGATATCAGCGTAAATCGTTTAAGCGATTCCAATGATATCATTCCTTTAATGATTTCCGAAAGACTCATCGATGTAAAGAAAGACTATAAGGGAAAATATTTAGAGGTATCTGGACAGTTTAGATCCTACAATCGTCACGATGAAACAAAGAACCGTTTAGTGCTTTCTGTATTCGTAAGAGAGGTTACTGTATGCGAACCAGGATATGAAAGTGCAAAACCAAACTATATTTATCTTGATGGTTTTATCTGCAAGCAACCAGTATATAGAAAGACACCTTTAGGTCGTGAGATTGCTGATATCTTATTAGCTGTAAACCGTCCATACGGTAAGTCTGACTATATTCCATGTATTTGCTGGGGACGTAACGCAAGATATGCAGAGAAATTCCCAGTAGGTGGACACGTTCAAGTCTGGGGACGTATTCAAAGCAGAGAATATCAAAAGAAGATTAGCGAGAATGAATTTGAAAAGAGAGTTGCTTATGAAGTATCTGTAAGCAAACTTGAATACGTAGAGACAGAGGCCGAATAGGCACGACGTGTGGTGGAATTTATCGACTGGATTTTTAAGACTAAGTATGATAGAATAATCTCCATGCTATAAAACATTGAGGTGAAATCAATGAATGAAAAAATTGTTCAAGTATATTATGGTGATGGCAAAGGTAAGACAACTGCAGCAATCGGACAATGTATTCGTGCAGCTGGCTTAGGTCATTCAGTAATTATTATTCAGTTCCTAAAAGGGTGCGACATCGAGGAGTATTCTTTTTTAAGCAAATTAGAACCTCAGATTAAGCTTTTTCGATTTGATAGATCGAAGGAAGTGTTCAATAATTTGTCAGTAGAGGAACAAAATGAAGAAAAAAAGAATCTCATTAACGGAATGAACTTTGCACGTAAAGTCATTGAGACAGGTGAATGTGATACACTTGTGTTAGACGAAGTTCTTGGACTGATTGAGTATGGGATTATCAGCATAGATGATATTATAAAGTTTATCCAGTTACGAGACGATTACTATCGTTTAGTTCTCACAGGAAATCATCTTCCAGATGAATTGATTCCTTATGTCGATAGTATTTCTCGAATTGAGCAGATCAAAGGATAAATGTACAAAGGAAAGTCCTGTTAATTAGGGGTTAGATAGAGAAGGAAAAAGACTACTAGCGAATAGTGGTCTTTTTTTATAGCATAGGAAATTGTGAAGAATCCCCTATGCTACATAAAATAAATCGTTTAATTTTCTGAAACAACGTCGATACGGTTAGTCCATACGTAGCCATTAAACCTTTTTGGAATAAGACGTATAGCATCTAGCGTATCAAATCCTTCTGACCATTTACCATTACCTGCTACAATTACAACTCTCGTATTAACGGAATCCATACGTTCTACAAATTTATGTGGCCATCCCCAGAGAAATTTTGCATATTTTAAAGGAATATGGAGTTCAAGATTATGCAACTCTCTTGGGATATATCCGGTCCATCCTAGTAGCTCATATTTTAAAAGCGCATCCTTTAGAAGTTTTTTAGACAGTACTCGAATACTACTATTTTGTTCACGTAAATACATCATTTCTTCATGTCCACCATAGACCGTAATCTGTGATAAACTTCCTTGATAGTTTTCTTCTAGGTAGGTCCATAGTATTTTAGTAGTTTCCATATCTCCATCTTTAAGATGAATTAATAAATCCTTCTCAGGAAAAGTGCTCAATACTTCTTGTAGTTCAGGCATTAATCCAATTCCTTTTCCTCTAAAGGGAAAAGTCTTTCCGCCATCTGCGGTATAACCATACCCAATATCTAACTGTTTTAGTTCTGCCATAGTGTAATCGCTAATATTTCCGGCTCCATTTGTTCTCATAGATAAATCATAGTCATGAAAGACAGCCAGTTGACCATCTTTTGTTTTCTGTATATCTAATTCCACGACATCTGCGCCATAATCAAATGCAGCCTTCATAGAAGCAATCGTATTCTCAAGATAGCCATGTTCAGGTTCATAGATGATTTCTGCAGTATTGGTATCCCATTCTACCTTTGAAATATCAAAAGTTTGGGCTAATCCTCTATGTGCCAATAATTTGTAGGATTCTTCGGTATTAGTAAATAAACTTGTATTATTGATCCATAAGAACAATACAAGAAAGCCGAATACGGCTAGTACAATATGTGTCTTCTTTCGTTTTTTCATATCCACCTCTTATGTCTATACTAAAACAAATAGCTATTTTTTTTAGTATAATATATCATACTTAGGCTCTATGTCAAGTGTTGGGGTACGAGGTGCTGTGCACCC
>CALZJY010000097.1 GCA_945787925.1 uncultured Anaerosporobacter sp.
CTGCACCGTTTGCATCAATTCCCGATCCCATTAATACAGGAACAACTGTGCCATCTATTACATTGCCGCGAAGGGCCTGTGATATTTCGTCATAGGTATAAGGTTCGCCGGCAAAATATTTCTCCATTAAATCTTCGCTTGTCTCAGCAACTGCTTCTAACAAGGATTCTCTGCAAGCATCCAGATTTGTTTTTGAATAGTCTGGAATCTCACACTCTTCATATTGGCTAAGCGTCGTAAACCTTCTGCCTTTCATCTTTACAACGTTAACATAACCAACGAATTTTTCATTTTCTCGGATTGGTAAATGGAATGGTGCGATCTTCTTGCCATATAACTCCGTCAATTTTTCAACAACCTTGCGATAGCTTGCATGATCGTCATCCATATCTGTAACGAAAAATAGTCTAGGTAATTTATACTTTTCACAATACTCCCATGCCTTCATCGTTCCAACTTCCACACCTGCTTTTGCAGAAATCACAATAATGGCAGCATCTGCAGCAGATAACGCTTGCTCTACTTCTCCAACAAAGTCAAAATATCCTGGGGTATCTAATAAATTGATTTTTGTACCTTCATACTCAACTGGTACAATTGATGTGCTGATTGAGAAGGAACGTTTGATCTCTTCCTTATCGTAATCACTGATGGTAGTACCTTCGTCCACCTTGCCTTGTCGCTTAGTGACACCTGTAATATACGCCATGGCTTCGACGATTGTTGTCTTGCCACAGCTCCCGTGCCCCAAAACGGCTACATTACGAATACTCTCTGTAGTGTAAGTCTCCATATAAATACCTCCTATACTATTTCATTTGGAATAGATTTCCATATGAATATTGTACTAATTTTCCCTTTATTGTACAACCAATTTTAGAAAATATTCACATATTAGGAAAACATTTTGAATGTTTTTTATAAATTTTTTCTCAGTTTCTTGACATTTCCCCTCATATTGTATAAATATTGTATTAAACATGTCGATTTTTGGTTATACTGCACTTTAAAGCGTTAAAGTTTTAAAGTTTAACGTGTTGACTTATCTATATTGTCAAGGTACAATTATTGTAAGAATAAAACTCCCACCCTAACAAACACTAATCTATGTACATATCGCAGGAAGGGAGAATCAACAAATGAATGGAGATATGAATATGATTATTGTAATGAAGCCAGGTGCATCTAATGATGCCATACAGAATGTGATAAATCTTGTAAAGGAAAACGGATTAGAAACTCATGTATCAAGCGGTAATGAGGTAACGATTATCGGTGTAATCGGAGATAAATCTAGATTAGAACATCGCAACCTTGAAATCGCGCCAGAAGTCGACAAAATTGTTCCTGTTACAGAAAGCTATAAATTAAGTAACCGTAAATTCCACCCAGAAAGTTCAATCATCAAAGTAGGAAATACTTTCATTGGTGGGGATGAATTCGTAATCATGTCTGGACCATGTTCCGTAGAAAGCGAGGAACAAATCATGCAAACGGCTGCTGCTATCAAAAAAGCAGGTGCACAAATCCTTCGTGGTGGTGCTTACAAGCCAAGAACAAGTCCTTACGCATTCCAAGGCTTAGAAGAACGCGGACTTCAACTTATGAAAGAAGCGAAAGACGCTACCGGCCTTAGCATTGTATGTGAAGTGACAAGCGAGCGTGCCATCGAAGCAGCAACGAAATACGTAGATATGCTTCAAATCGGTACTCGAAACATGCAAAACTTCCATCTTTTAAAAGAAGCTGGTAAATCCGGCCTTCCAATCCTTTTAAAACGTGGTATGGCTGCTACGATCGATGAATGGCTAAATGCAGCTGAATACATTATGGCAGAAGGAAATCCAAACGTCGTATTATGTGAACGTGGTATCCGTACGTTTGAAACAGCAACTCGTAACACGCTAGACCTTAGCGCAGTTCCTGTCATCAAACAAAAGAGCCACTTACCAATCAGATCCAAGCCACGCAACCGGCGTCAGAAGCTACGTAGCACCTTTATCCAAAGCTGCTTTAGCCGTTGGTGCAGATGGCCTTATGGTAGAAGCGCATCCAGATCCAAAGACAGCACTTTCTGATGGACCACAATCGTTAACATTCGATCAATTAAACAATCTTATGAAAGATCTTAAGACACTTGCACCAATGTTTCAAAAAACACTATAGGAGGCTGTAATCAATGGAGGATTTAACAATTGGCTTTATTGGTTTCGGGTTAATTGGGGGATCCATTGCCCGAGCACTTAAGAGTAAACATAAAAAGGTACGCTTAGTTGCCTATAACTATTATAAAACCAAGCCAAACCGCCATTTAGAAACAGCACTTTCTGATGGAAATCTCGACTGCATCGTTACCAATTTTGCAGACGAATTTCCATCTTGTGATATCATCTTCCTTTGCGCTCCTGTACTTCGAAACATCGAATACTTAAAAGAGCTAAAGCCAGTGATCAAATCTACTTGTATTCTTACGGATGTGGGAAGCGTAAAAGGAAATATTCACAAGACAGTGTGTGAGTTAAATTTGGAATCCCATTTTATTGGCGGTCATCCAATGGCTGGAACCGAAAAAACAAATTATGAAAATTCATATGCCGCACTTATGGAGAATGCGTACTATGTGTTAACTCCTTGTGCCAAAACTTCTAGTGCTCTCATCGAACGCATGACTTCTCTTGTAGAAACCATCGGTGCGATTCCTGTAGTACTCGACGCTACATATCACGACGATATCGTCTCTGCGATCAGTCATGTGCCCCATATCATCTCTGCAAGCCTTGTAAACTTAGTACGCGAACAGGATGATGCGAATGAAACGATGAGACAGCTTGCAGCAGGAGGGTTTAAAGATATTACGAGGATTTCTTCCTCTTCGCCAATCATGTGGCAAAACATTTGTCTTACCAACGCAACCAGCATTTTGAAATTCCTTCACTTATACATAGATCAGTTACAACAAATGGAACACTACATTTCAGAAAAAGACGAAAATGCAATCCTGTCTTTCTTCCAATATGCGAAGAATTATCGCGATTCCATTCCAAACAAATCCATTGGGCTGATCAAAAAGAGATATGAATTATATGTGGATTTACTAGATGAGGAAGGTGCCATCGCTACTGTTGCTACCCTTCTGGCTACGAACCATATCAGCATTAAGAATATCGGAATCATTCATAATCGTGAATTTGAAAATGGTGTATTACACCTTGAACTTTATACCGAAGACGGTGCCCTTCGTGCTGCGTCTATTCTAAAAACTCATAACTATAGAATTTACGAACGCTAGGGTTATATGTTAAAATAAGCACAATCTTTGAAACGATAGTTTATTTACTAGGAGGACGAACGAATGAAATTTACTAAAGTATCTCATTTACACGGAGAAGTCAACATTCCTGGGGACAAATCCATTTCTCACCGTGCCATCATGTTTGGTGCATTGGCCGAAGGAACAACACGTGTTACAAACTTCTTACAAGGTGCAGATTGCCTTTCTAGCATCGACTGCTTCCGTAAGATGGGAATTCAAATAGAAAACAATGGTGATACCGTTATGGTACATGGAAAAGGGATGCACGGCCTTACTCGCCCTAATACGGTGCTTGATGTTGGAAACAGCGGAACGACTATGCGTCTTATGTCAGGAATCTTATGTGCGATGCCATTTGACTGCACGGTTACTGGTGACGCATCCATTCAAAAACGACCAATGGGACGTATTATAACTCCGCTTAGCCTAATGGGTGCAGACATCACTAGCGTAGAGCAAAACTCCTGTGCACCACTTAAGATTCAAGGGAAACCGCTTCATGCAATCGACTACATCTCTCCTGTAGCAAGTGCTCAGGTAAAATCTAGCATCCTTCTTGCAGGTCTTTATGCCGATGGCATCACAAGTGTGACAGAACCTTTCTTATCTCGTAACCACAGCGAATTAATGCTTGATTATTTTGGAGCAAACGTAACAAGCGTCGGTACTACTGCTACGATCGCTCCATGTGAAAAATTAGTTGCTGGTGATATCGAGGTGCCTGGGGACATCTCATCTGCTGCTTACTTTATTGGAGCTGGCCTAATCACTCCAAATTCTGAGATCTTAATCAAGAATGTAGGCATCAATCCAACAAGAGACGGAATCCTGCGTGTAGCAAAAGCAATGGGCGGTAATGTTACTGTACTAAACAAACGTTTTGCTGGCAAAGAAGAAACTGCGGATTTACTAGTAAAAACAAGCGACCTTGTAGGAACTACGATTGAAGGCGCACTTATTCCTACGTTGATTGATGAGATCCCTCTTATTTCCATTCTTGCATGTTTCGCATCTGGAACGACCGTGATTAAAGATGCAGCAGAATTAAAAGTAAAAGAATCCAACCGTATTGATACTTGTGTAAATAACCTAAAAGCAATGGGTGCAGATATCGAAGCAACGGAAGATGGCATGATCATTCATGGTGGAAAACCACTTCACGGTGCCGTTATCGATTCTCACCTAGATCACCGTATCGCTATGTCCTTTGCAATCGCAGGAATCAATGCAGAAGGCGAAACAAATATCATGGGAAGTGAATGTGTCACAATCTCTTACCCAACATTCTATGAAGATTTAAAACAGCTCGGACAATAATGTTTCACGATTCTATCACATTCTGTTCACATTTATTCGTAATAATTAGTTACAATAAATTGGAAAGGACGTGTTAGTGATGAGACACTATTCATTACAACTACTTTGCATTGGAGTTCTTTCTACAATGCTTCTAGTCGGCTGTAATACTTCAGATACAGCTACCTCAACTCCTTCTGGCGTAAATGTTTCCCCACAAGCTCCAGAAGGTTCAAAAGAAGATCACTCCGACCTATCAACCTATGGTCAGATTACTTCAATTGATGGTAATTCGATTACCGTTGCACTTGGAACAAAAAAAGAAAGACAAGCTCCTGAGAAGCAAGGAAACGGAGAAATGTCTTCTGGACAACCAGAACATCCATCAGATGCTAAAGGTACTCCTCCTTCTGATTCAGATAAAATGCCTAAAAGTTCGGATGACGCAAACTCCAAAAAACGTGAACGCCCCTCTATGCTTGATTTAACAGGAGAGTCTAAAACTGTTACTCTAACAGACTCTACAACGATTACCATCCAGTCTAGAGACGAATCTAAAACTGGTACTGTTTCTGATCTACAAGTAGGAGATACCATCTCCTTTGACTTAGCAAGCGATGGGACTACCGTGACTGCCCTTAAGATGCAGTCGATGGGACACAAAAAAGAGACACCAGCAGCTACAAATACACCAAAGTAGGTACGAAAAAGGCAAGGTCCTTATCTAAAAAAAAGATAAGGTCCTTGCCTTTTTGTTATTTATAAAATAATTTTGTTAACGATTCAATTACATAGCGATTGTCTTTCCATAACCTGTTATAGTAGGAGTATGGTAACGGACAGGTGATATTTCCTGTCTCAATGGTGATGTTCGGCATCTCACGTTTTCCTTGGCTTAACCATGTTCCCATGGTACCGCCAACCCCACCAGATAAGTCTACACTAGGAGTCTTATATCCAGTTAACTTTCTCGTCACATTGCCCATCTCTCTATTAATCGCATAGTATTTACTTTTTTTATTTTGATTCCAATCTGCTAGATTCCCCATAGAGTGATATGCAATGCTTCCTACCGGATTACTTAAGGAATCAAATAATTTGATGATTGCCTTTGTCTCTTTTTCTGAAGCTGCACTTTTTCCTGAATACGACGTTGCATTTGGTGTATTAGAGGACGGCTTCTTATTCCACTCTGTCGGGAAGTTACGATTTAGATTTACCCCATTGGCATTGGCCTTCCATTTCGTATAGGACGTTTTCTTTAACATGTTCTTTACATTCTTTTGTAAACGTTTGGATTTTAGTCCATTTGCACCATATTGGGCAATCTGAACCCCATCTGGATTTACCATTGGCACGATATATAGACACACTTGATTGAATAACTGTTCATAGCTCATACCAATCTGGTTTATCTTTTTTTGATAGTTATTCATATACTCTTCAATCTTCTGCATCGTAAACATCGTATTTAGATATTCTCTTGCATGCATAGAAACTGTTACTATCATTTGCTTCTTTGCTTTTTTATTTCCAACAGTGGCACAAAATATCTGTCTATTGTCCTCCGTCTTTCCAATAGAAGTAACCTCTAACCACTGTGGATATACTTTCGCAAGCTGTCTTAGGTTTGCTTCCATGGTTGCATAATCATAATGTTTCTTCGTTTTTTTCACAATCTTTGTCGTTGTCTTTACGGAAGTCACATGATTTTTATGAATAAACCCTTCCTTTTTCGTCTTGGCATTCATGACTGCAAGATAATTTCCTTTTGTCACTCCTGCAGAATAGTATAGCTGGTATCTTACCCCAGACTCTAGTTTTTGTTTCGTACTATTGGTCTTATAGATGTTCGTGTCCTTCTTCAGATACACTGCTTTACTATACTTGATCCATTTGGCTTGGAATGTGATTGGGTTCATTGAACCTTTTTCAATCGTATCCTTTGCCTTTCCATTTACCTGCCATCCTGCAAAATAATAGCCCGTTCTTGTCGGAGCCTTTAATACGATTTTTCCGGATTCCACCGTATAACTTGTTGGATTGGATTTATGATTCGTTCCTCCGTCTAGACGATAGGTAATGCGATACGATTCTGCTTTCCATTTCGCTTCAAATGTGATTGGTTCTACCGAGCCCTTCTTAATCGTATCCTGCTTCTTCCCATTCACATACCATCCTACAAAACGATACCCTTTTCTTGTTGGCTCCTTCAATGCAAGGTCTTCGGATTCCACTGTATAACCTGTTGGATTGGATTTGTGGTTCGTTCCTCCATTTAAACGATAGGTAATGCGATACGATTCTGCTTTCCATTTCGCATACAACTCTAAATCTTCTTCGTAAACAGACGTAATCTTTGTAATCTTATTTTCATAAGATCGTTCCGTATACCAACCCATAAAGCGATACCCTGGTCTTACAGGACTATATAAGTCTACTTCCTGTCCTACCTCATAGGTATCCGGATTACTTGTATGATTGCTTCCTCCCTCTAAATGATATGTAATATTCTTTATTACTTTGTTTTCTTCTGGCAGATTTCCTTCTACCTTCACCTGACTCTT
>CALZJY010000098.1 GCA_945787925.1 uncultured Anaerosporobacter sp.
AATCGAACAACGTAACAAATTCGTAGTTGGCGAAGAAATCGAAGTAATGAAACCATCAGGGGAAAACGTAATCGTTACAGTAAAACGCATTACAGATGAAGATGGAAACGAAATGGAAAGCTGTCCACATCCAAGACAAAAGATTTATGTGGATTTAGGCGTGGAATTAGACGTGTTCGATATTTTAAGAAGAAAAGAAGCGTAAGACGCAAATCTATTTAGGAATAAAAGGGGAGACAAGGGATGAACTTTTCTCTCCTTTTTTGAGGAGGAATAGGTATGAAGTTATTAGTAGTAGTGGATATGCAAAAAGATTTTGTGACAGGAGTACTTGGAACAGAGGAAGCGAGAAGCATTGTGGATGCCGTTTACGACATAGCAAAGGAGTATGATGGAGAAGTAGTATATACTATGGATACCCATACCGCTTCGTACTTAGAAACACAAGAAGGTAGAAATTTACCAGTGATACACTGCGTGGAAGGTACAGAAGGATTTGAGCTGATGGATTGTTTAAAAGAGCTTTCCGAGCAAAAAGGAAGCAAGGTATTTAAGAAACCATCCTTCGGTTCCATTGCGCTAGGAGAATACGTAAAGGACCTTGCAGAGCATCATGGACTTACACAGGTAGAACTAGTAGGGGTTTGCACGGATATTTGTGTGATTAGCAATGCCATGGTCATTAAGGCATTTGCTCCAGAAGTGGAAGTAAGTGTGTATGAAAATGCAACAGCAGGTGTGACGGTAGAGAGCCACAATAATGCGCTAGATGCAATGAAAGCATGTCAAATTCGTATAGAAAAGAAATGATGGAATAATTTGGTCCATGATTATTTCTTTTCTATACGATATAATGAAAAAAATTAATGAAGAAGATTAGAAATAGTAATAAGTAGTACGGAGGATTTTTATGAATAATGTATGTATTGTTGGTATTGCTGGCGGTTCTGCATCAGGCAAGACAACGATTGTTAATATGATCAAGGAGTATTTCCAAAATGATATTGAATTAATTAGCCATGATAACTATTATTGGGCTCATGACGATATGCCATTAGAGGAAAGAAGCAAATTAAATTACGATCATCCATCATCTTTTGACACACAACAAATGATTAAAGATGTTGAAGCTTTAAAAGAAGGTAAAGCAATCTATCGTCCAGTATATGATTATGCTATGCATACAAGATCCAAAGAAACAGTATTGGTAGAACCAAAAAAAGTTGTCATCGTAGAAGGTATCCTTATTCTTGAAGATGCAAAACTTAGAGATTTAATGGATATTAAAGTATTCGTAGATACAGATGCAGATGAACGTTTAATGAGAAGAATCATCCGTGATATCAATGATCGTGGTAGAAGCGTGGAATCGGTATTAAGTCAGTATACTAAGACTGTAAAACCAATGCACGAACAATTTGTTGAACCATCTAAGAAATATGCAGATATCATCATCCCTCGAGGTGGAGAAAACAAAACGGGTATTCACATTTTACAAGAACATATCCGTCTTGTATTAAATGATTACCAACATAACCACAAATAGGATTATGTTAAAAACACCCTATATGAAGAATATTCATATAGGGTGTTTTTTCGTTACTAAGGATAGGGATCTAATTTAATACCAATTCATAAGTTTATAAATTAAAAAAAATGTTCAAAATATCATATGAAAGCAGGTTTTTGGAAATAATAAAACAAAGCAGAAAAAAGTAAATAAAAGTCAAAAAAAGGCTTGTTTACCCAAAAAAATTATGCTATTATGAGCATTGTGAACAAAATTACGACAGTATTAGGAGGAAGCTCATGAGAAAATTGATATCTGCAGCATGCATTTGTCTTTCAGTGTTTTCACTAGTTGCATGCGGATCAAAAGATAATTCAAGCACGAATAAAGAATCTGGATATGAGTTAGCACTTATTACAGATGCTGGTTCTATCGATGATAAATCCTTTAATCAAGGTAGTTGGGAAGGTTTGGAAAAATTTGCAAAAGATAATAATCTTACAAAAAAATACTACAAACCTGCTGATAAGTCGACAGAGGCCTTAAAATCAGCAATTGACCTTGCTGTAAAAGGTGGAGCAAAAACAATTGTTTGCTCTGGTTTCTTATTTGAAGTGCCAGTTTATGATGTACAAAAAACTTACCCTGATACAAAATTTATCTTAGTTGACGGTGCACCTCATGACAAAGGATATACCGATTTTACAATTACTGACAATGTTGTTGGTGTTACATTTGCGGAACATGAAGCAGGTTTCCTTGCTGGTTATGCAGCAGTAAAAGATGGTTACAAAAAACTTGGTTTCATGGGCGGAATGGCTGCACAATCAGTAATGCGTTTCGGTTATGGCTTCGTTCAAGGTGCTGATTATGCAGCAAAAGAACTTGGTTTAACAGATGTTGAAGTTAAGTATAACTACACAGGTACTTTCGATGCTTCTCCAGAAATTCAGTCTGCAGCAGCAGCTTGGTATAGCCAAGGAACAGAAGTAATCTTCGCTTGTGGTGGTTCTATCGGTAACTCTATCATGGCAGCAGCAGATGCAGCTGGCAAAAAAGTTATCGGCGTAGACGTTGATCAGTCTAACGAATCTCAAAGCGTTATTACATCTGCGATGAAACAGTTATCTACAGCAGTATATGACCAGCTTCAGAGTATTTATGATGGTAAGTTTGCAGGCGGAAAAACTTTAGTATTATCTGCAAAAGATAATGCAGTAGGTTTACCAATGGATTCATCTAAATTCTCTACTTTTACTAAAGATGATTATAATGCCGTATTTGATCAATTAGTAAAAGGTGAAATCAAGTTACAAACAGACTCCGATGCGGATGATGTTTCTAAGTTAGCACTATCCAACGTTAAAGTTGAAGAAATTAAGTAGTAAATAAGATTAAGTTGTAATGTTAAATGTAGCTGTAGTCTTTTGACTAATATATTCTTATTCCGGAGTATATAGCAAATTACTACAGCTATTTTTAAATGATTATCAACACAATCATAATTAAGTAAAAATAAAGTATTTTATATGAGAAATGTGGGATGTTATTTACTTTATTCTCTTTCTAAATGGAATAATTTACATAAAAATCTGAAAAGTTATAAATAGAGACGGAAATAGAATAAAAAAATATGTAAAACGTGAAAGTTGGAAAAACAGGGTTGTCTCTCCAGAATTTTTGTGATATTATGCTAAATGTGAACAAAATTACGACAGTATTAGGAGGAAGTTTCATGAGAAAGTTTATATCTGCAATGTGCATTTGCTTATCAGTATTTTCACTTACAGCATGTGGAACAAAAAATAACGGATCAGGCGCGAACAAACAATCCGGTCATGAATTAGCTTTAATTACTGATGCTGGTTCTATTGATGATAAGTCTTTTAACCAAGGTAGCTATGAAGGGGTAGTTGCTTATGCAGACGAGTCTGGAAAGACACAAAAATATTATCAACCAAAAGGAAAAGCAACAGAAGATCTTAAACAAGCGATTCAACTTGCGGTATCTGGTGGAGCTAAAGTCGTAGTATGCTCTGGATTCCTATTTGAAGTTGCAGTATATGAGTTACAGAAAGAATACCCTGATACAAAATTTATCTTAGTAGATGGTACACCTCACGATGAGTCAGGAAAGAACAATGATATCAACGATAATGTTGTAGGTATTACATTTGCTGAACAAGAAGCTGGTTTCTTAGCAGGTTATGCTGCTGTCAAAGACGGTTATAAGAAACTTGGTTTCATGGGCGGTATTGCATTACCAGCCGTTGTTCGTTTTGGTTATGGTTTCGTTCAAGGTGCTGATTATGCAGCAAAAGAAATGGGCCTAACTGATGTAGAAGTTAAATATAACTACACTGATACATTTGATGCGACTCCAGAAGTACAGTCCGCTGCAGCTTCCTGGTACAGCCAAGGTACAGAGGTTATTTTTGCATGTGGTGGTTCCATCGGTAACTCCATTATGTCCGCAGCAGAAGCAGCTGGCAAAAAAGTTATCGGTGTAGACGTTGACCAGTCTGGAGAATCAGACAGCGTTATCACTTCTGCCATGAAACAATTATCTACAGCAGTACATGACCAAATCAAGAGCATTTACGAAGGTGAATTCAAAGGTGGTCAAGCATTAGTATTAACTGCAAAAGAAAACGCTGTTGGCTTACCAATGGATACATCTAAATTCACTACTTTCACTAAGGAACAATACCAAACACTATTAGATTCCTTAGTAAAAGGTGAAATTGAGTTACAAACTGACGTTGATGCAAAATCTGTTACTGACTTAAAAGTAACTAACGTTAAGGTTCAAGCAATCTAATTACGAATAAGGTAAAGTTGTAATTTATAAGTAGCTGTAGTCATTTGACTAATATACTTCCTTGAGGAGATATAGCCAATTGCTGCAGCTATTTTTTGCGATATGAGATTCAAGAAGCAATAAAAACATAGGAAAGTATGAAATAAAATGATGAAATATGCATTTTTGTATAAACTATTAGTATGGTTCGACGGATGTTCATATCTAAGAATGGAAATATCAGAGTTTGGAAGGAGGAGTAAAAGTGGACTATTGTATAGAGATGCTCGGCATCAGAAAAGAATTCCCGGGGATTGTTGCGAATGATAATATTACACTTCAAGTTAGAAAAGGCGAAGTGCATGCCCTTCTAGGTGAAAATGGTGCGGGTAAATCCACGCTTATGAGCGTTCTATTTGGTTTATATCAACCAGAAAGAGGATGCATCAAAGTAAATGGAAAAGAAGTGAAAATTACAGGACCATTAGATGCAAATGAATTAGGTATTGGTATGGTTCACCAACACTTCAAATTAGTTCATAATTTTACTGTATTACAAAATATTATTTTAGGTATGGAAACTGTAAAAGGCGGTTTCTTAAAAATGGACGAGGCAAGAAAGAAAGTAGTTTCCTTAAGTGAAAAATACGGCCTTTCTATCGATCCAGATGCATATATTTCAGATATCTCTGTTGGTATGCAACAACGTGTAGAAATCTTAAAGATGTTATATCGTGATAATGATATCTTAATCTTTGACGAACCTACCGCTGTTCTTACTCCACAAGAAATCGATGAACTTATGACAATCATGAAAGAACTTGTAAAAGAAGGCAAGTCCATTATCTTTATCACACATAAGTTAAATGAAATCAAAGAAGTTGCAGATCGTTGTTCTGTACTTCGTAGAGGACGTTATATCGGTACTATTGATGTTAAAACAACAGACAAAGAAGCAATGTCTGAAATGATGGTAGGACGTAAAGTAAATTTAAATATTGAAAAAGCTCCTTCAAATCCAACAGATACTGTGCTTAAGTTAGAAAACTTAAAAGTAAAATCAAAACGAGAAGGAAGTACAACATATGTTGTAGATGACGTAAGTTTTGAAGTGAAAAAAGGCGAAATCGTAAGTATTGCCGGTATCGATGGGAATGGTCAAAGTGAATTAATCCAAGCAATCACTGGTTTAATGAAACAAGACGGTGGACATGTATACCTAAATGGGGAAGATGTTACTCGTAAATCCATTCGTTATAAAAATACTCATGGTCTTGGACATATTCCAGAAGACCGTCATCGTTTCGGTTTAGTACTAGATTATACAATCTCTGAAAATGCTGTATTACAAGAGTATTTTGAAAAAGCGTACCAAAAATTCGGATTCTTACGTTTTGGTAAGATGAAAGAACAAGCAAACAAATTAATCGAAAAATTCGATATTCGTTGTGGTCAAGGAGAGCGTACTGTTACAAGAAGCATGTCCGGTGGTAACCAACAAAAGATTATCATTGGTCGTGAAATTGAGCGTAATCCAGACCTACTAATCGCTGTTCAACCAACTCGTGGTCTTGATGTTGGTGCAATTGAATTCGTTCACAAACAATTAGTAAAACAAAGAGACGCTGGTAGTGGTGTCTTATTAGTATCCTTTGAATTAGAGGAAGTTATGAACTTAAGTGATCGTATCTTAGTAATGTTCGAAGGTAAAATCGTAGGAGAGTTAGATCCTAAGACAACGACACAAAACGAACTTGGTCTTTACATGGCTGGTTCAGAAGGGGGAGAAGACTTATCAGCAAGCAAGTAAAAAAAGCAAAAGAAAGCAAGAATAGAGCATATCTTTCCTCTATCATTGCGATTGCAATCGGTTTACTGTTCGGTTACGGTATCTTATTAATAACAAACCCTGCGGAAGCATCTTCAGGATTTGAAAAGATCGTAATGGGCGCATTACAAAATGGTACAGACGGGTTTGGTAAAGTACTTTACTATGCGACTCCGATCATGTTAACTGGTCTAAGTGTTGCTTTTGCATTTAAAACAGGTTTATTCAATATCGGTGCTGCTGGCCAATTTATGATTGGTGCATATGCCGGTGTTTATGTTGGTGTTAAATTTACTTCCCTTGGAAGTGCACATTGGGTAGTAGCATTACTTGCAGCAACACTTGTTGGTGCGCTTTGGGCAGCTATCCCTGGTATCTTAAAAGCGTATTGTAACGTAAACGAAGTTATCTCCTCAATCATGTTAAATTACACAGGTATGTACCTTGTAAACTATTTGATTAAAAGTGATTCCGCTCTTTACAATACATTAAAAAACGAATCTAATCCAGTTGCGGAGACAGCAGTAATCCCTAAATTCGGTTTAGATAAAATTTTCTCTCCTTCTACAGGAGTTGGTGGAGGATTCCTTATTGCAATCCTAGCGGTAATCATAATCTATGTATTACTTCAAAAGACTACATTTGGTTATGAATTAAAAGCGGTTGGTTTCAACCGTGAAGCAAGTAAATACGCTGGTATCAATGAAAAACGAGGAATCATCATTTCCATGTTAATCGCAGGTGCGTTAGCAGGTCTTGCTGGTGGTATCCTTTACCTTGGTGGTTCTGGTAAATACATGGAAGTTGTCGATGTATTAGCAGCGGAAGGGTTCAATGGTATTCCAGTAGCATTACTTGGTCTTAGCAACCCAATTGGTGTTGCATTTGCTGCAATTTTTATCGCATACATTGGACAAGGTGGTTTCTATCTTCAATTACTTAATTTCGCTCCAGAAATTATCGATATCATCATTGCAGTAATCATCTACTTCTCTGC
>CALZJY010000099.1 GCA_945787925.1 uncultured Anaerosporobacter sp.
AACTTTTTCAAATCCAGCGATATTAGCGCCTACTACATAGTTACCTTCATAACCATATTTCTTTGCTGCATCATCCATGTTGTGGAAGATGTTAACCATGATTGTTTGTAATTTGCTATCAACTTCTTCAAATGTCCAGCTTAAACGTTCGCTATTTTGAGACATTTCAAGAGCACTTGTTGCAACACCACCAGCATTTGCAGCTTTACCTGGAGCAAATAATACTTTATTTTCGATGAAGTATTGAGTTGCTTCGTAAGTAGTAGGCATGTTTGCACCTTCTGCTACAGCAAGAACGCCATTTGCTACTAATGCTTTTGCGTCATCAAGATTTAATTCATTTTGAGTTGCACATGGAAGTGCTACATCACATTTAACAGTCCATACGCCTCTACCTTCATGGTATTCAGAGTTTGGACGGTAGTTTTTGTACTCAGTTAAACGAGCACGCTTTACTTCTTTGATTTCTTTTAATGCTGCTACATCGATACCGTCTGGATCATAAACCCAACCAGTAGAATCAGAGCAAGTAACAACTTTTGCACCTAATTGTTGTGCTTTTTGGATTGCGTAAATTGCAACATTACCAGCACCAGATACAACTACAGTTTTGCCTGCAAGATCGATATTATTGCATTTTAACATTTCGTTTGTTAAGTATAATAATCCGTATCCAGTTGCTTCCGTACGAGCTAAAGAGCCGCCATAAGATAGGCCTTTTCCTGTAAGAACGCCTTCGTATGTTCCACGGATTCTCTTGAATTGTCCGAACATATAACCGATTTCTCTTGCGCCTGTACCGATATCACCAGCTGGAACGTCAGTGTCTGCGCCGATATATTTGCAAAGCTCTGTCATAAAGGATTGACAGAATGCCATAATTTCACGATCAGATTTTCCTTTAGGATCGAAATCACAACCACCTTTACCACCACCGATTGGTAAGCCAGTTAAAGAGTTTTTGAAGATTTGTTCAAATCCTAAGAATTTGATAATACCTAAGTTTACAGATGGATGTAAACGTAAACCACCTTTGTATGGTCCGATTGCATTATTGAATTGTACTCTAAATCCACGATTTACTTGAACTTGTCCTTTATCATCTACCCAAGGCACACGGAACATTAATTGTCTGTCTGGTTCCACGATACGTTCTAAAATTGCTTCTTTACGATATGTATCCTCATTAGCATCGATTACTGGTCTTAAGGATTCTAATACCTCTTTTACTGCTTGTAAAAATTCTGGTTGGTCTGCATTTTTAGCTTCTACTTGAGCTAATACTTCATCAACATAACTCATCTTTAATCACCCTTTAATTAGTATTTATAGTGGTCCCGTATGCTTAAGATTGGCCACTAATAATTATTATATTTAGTTTGTATTTCTTATGCAATAATTATTAGTAGATTCTTGTCGATTTTCTAATTTTTAATAATTTTAAAATAGTTTTCTTAAAAATTCCAATCTTTCCGCATACTATTCTTAATATTATTAAGTTAAACCCTGTTTCATCGAATACTACATCTTCCTATCATTTTCTAATAAATATGCAACAAAAAAGAAAAGGGCATGCTTGTTTGTCATGCCCTTTTCACCATTATTCTAATTCATCAAAATCAAACGCTGCTGCCTTTGTATAGTTCGTAACTTTCGCTTCAAAGAAGTCTGTCTTCGTGCTATTTAAGTTTGAAAATCCCTCAATCCAAGCCATTGGATGATCTTTGATTTCTGGATAAAGTTCCTTGATTCCAATCGCACGTAATCGCAGGTTGGAAAGATATTTAATATATTTCTCAATCAACTCATTATTAATCCCTAAGATTTCGTTATTCGTAACATATTGGCCCCAGGCAATCTCATGTTCTACGCCTGTCCTCATCATTTCACGAATTTCTTCTTCGAATTCCTCAGTAAAGATTTCTTTGTTCTCTACTCGTAACTCCTTGATGATATTTTGGAATAATTCTAAATGTGTGATTTCATCACGGTTTATATATTTAAAGATCGTACTTGTTGCCGTCATCTTTCCTTGTCTTGCAAGGGTATAGAAAAAGCTAAATCCAGAATAGAAATAGATTCCCTCTAAGATATAATTGGCAATAATCGTACGTACTAAGTTCTCTACGCTCGGTTCTTCATTAAATTGCTGATAGATATTTGCAATAAACTTATTTCTTGTTAGCAGATGCTCATCTTCTCTCCATTGATCGTAAATGGAGTCTCTCGTAATCGGATTCGTTACCGTATCTAACACATAAGAATAGCTTTGTGCGTGGATTTCTTCTTGGAATGCCTGTACATTCAGCAAGCTAGATACTTCTGCCGCCGTAATGTAACGACTGATATTCGGAAGGTTCTCACTTTGGATGGAATCTAGGAAATTTAAGAAGCTGATAATCTTATCAAATGCATTTCTCTCTCCATCTGTTAGATATGGAAACTGCTTTACATCCTCATTTAAGGAAATTTCTTCTGGTATCCAGAAGTTATTTAACATCGTACGGTACAAGGTACTTGCCCAGTTATATTTGATACGGTTCCATTCCCTTAGATTCGTGGTATTTCCATTAATCATGCTCTCTGTGCCACGTACACCAAACTCATTGAAAATCTTTTTTTTATTCATAGTAACCTCTCTCACTCCCGTTATTAGCTTGAACAGCTTGTACACTCATCCATTTCTAATGTCTGATTACGCACATAGTAAATGGTCTTTACCCCTTTTTTAAAGGCTTCCGTATACAGATCAAGAATCTGTTTCGCACGTAGTTCAGGCGTAATATATAAGTTAAAGGATTGTGCTTGGTCAATATGACGTTGGCGGATGCCGCAAGCCTGAATGCTTACTTGTTGGTCAATGGTATGGGCTTCTTTGTAGAACCAGAACGATTCCTCATTTAAATCTGGCGCTGTCTTTGGAATAAAGCTTCCTTTCTTCTCTTCCATAAAGAATTTCTTAAAGATTGGATCAATTCCCGCACTCGTATTGGCAATATTCGAAGTCGATCCAGTTGGAGCAACCGCTAACAAGTATCCATTGCGAAGGCCATATTGATGAACGTCTTCTCTTAATTTTCTCCAGCGCTCGCTCGTATAGCCTCTTCGTTCGAAATACTCTCCCGTATCCCATTCGGAACCTTTGAATAGTGGATAGGCTCCTTTTTCTTTTGCAATCTCCATGCTGGCCTTGATTGCCTGATACGCAATCTCTTCAAATAACGCATCGGCCTCTTTTAGATGTTCTTCACTTTCCCATGGAATCTTATGATTTGCAAGATAATGATGATATCCGCTTGTTCCAAGACCAATTGCACGATAACGGTCTGCCGTTACCCTCGCATCTAGCACCGGCATCTGATTCAAGGTAATTACATTATCTAGCATGCGGATTTGTAGTGGAACATTGACTGCTAGGTCTTCCTTCTCGATTTTTCCAAGATTGATGGAATTTAAGTTACACGTTACCATATCTCCTGCTTTTACCTTTGTAATAAGCACCGTATCTCCATCCTCTGTCACCATGCTCTCTTCGATTAGCTCGCTCTCTATCATGTTCTGTGCAATTTCATGACATAGGTTGGAGGCATAAATCATTCCTGCATGCTTATTTGGATTGGCACGGTTCACCGTATCACGAAAGAAGATAAATGGCGTTCCCGTCTCTACCGCACTCTTCATGATTCTCTTCATGATTTCTAGGGCTGGCACGGTCACTCTTGGCAATTCTTCGTTTGCTTCACACGCAAGATAACGAGTCGTGAACTCCTTGCTGTCCACCTCATCATAATAATCTTCAATGGCAAATCCCATGAGCTTTTTCACCATATACGGGTCAAACAAGCTCCAATGCTCTCTTTTCTCTAATCGTTCCATAAATAGGTCTGGAATACTTAATGCCGGGAAGATATCATGGGCCTTCCTTCTGTCATCCCCGTTGTTCGTTCTAAGTTCTAGAAATTCATATAAGTCAGCATGCCATACGTCTAACGTAATGGAAGCTCCCCCTTTTCTTCTTCCTAACTGGTCTACCGCTACCGCAGTATCATTGTATAGGCGAATCCATGGAATGACCCCTCCGCTGGCATTCTTATGCCCACGGATTTCCGAATTCATCGCGCGAATCTTTCCTACATAAATTCCTAACGCGCCACCATGTTTGCTTACTTGGGAGAACTTTTGGTTTACATCATAGATGGACCATAGACTATCCCCTACGGAGGAGATAAAGCAACTACTTAACTGATAAAAATTAGTTCCTGCATTTGCTAAGGTAGGCGTCGCTACCGTCATCTGTAAGGAACTAAGTAAATCATAAAACTGTTTTGCATATTCCATCTTGTGTTCGCCTTCTGGGATTGCAAGATGCATTGCAATTGCCATAAAACGTTCTTGTGGAAGTTCATATACTTCATTATGAAAACCTTTGATCAAATATCGATCTGCTAATAATTTGATTCCTTCGTAATTGAACAAATAATCTCGCTCTGGTTTAATATACTTTGATAATTCTAAAATATCTTCTTTCGTGTAGTTCTCTAATAGATAGGAACCATATAGCTGTTTCTCGCTCAACATAACGACTAACTCATAAAACTCTCCATATCCAAAATGAGTATATCCTCTTGTGATTCCAGCCTCTTTATATAAGTCAAACACAAACAATCTTGCGGCCACATACTGCCAATTTACATTTGTGGCATTCACCGCATTTCCAAATGCATCTGCCTTCGTCTGTATTACTTTCTCGATCGCAGTCTGTATTAGTACTTTCTGAATCTCTTTCGTACTCATTCCGTCAATGAACTGAATCTTGGAATCCAGTTCCAATTCAACAGGATCGCATCCTTCTAGCCCTTCGCAGGCAAATGCAACCATTTTCTTTGTCTTTTCAACACAAAGTGGCTCCAAGGAACCATTTCGTTTCTTAATATTAATTGTCATGCTTTTTCCCTTCCATTTTCCCTATAAATAAACTACTTTTTTGGAAGATATTTTCTGATTCTTCAACTCTCACTCCTTATTATATATAATATAGTTTTATTTTTCTCGTTTTAAATTTTGGAAATATGATCAAAAAATTACTTGTAATGTGTCCATTCCCCTTCCTCATATACTGTAGTAATGCTAAGTTAAGAGGTCCAATATGCCTGGAATTAAATCGTATAATCGTGATATGGCCATTGCCTATGCTCATAAGTGGGCGCTTTCTAGAAATCCTGCTTATTTTGACTTTACCAATTTTGGCGGGGACTGTACCAGTTTTATCAGCCAGTGTGTTTATGCTGGATCCGGCGTGATGAATTATACTCCAACCTTTGGATGGTATTACATCTCTTCCTATGATCGAACTGCTAGCTGGACTGGAGTGAAATACTTCTATAACTTTCTAACTACCAATAAAACAAAAGGACCATTTGCTTCCGAAGTACCTCTATCCGAAGTAATACCTGGAGATATTATTCAGCTTAAAAACTTTGCAGATATCTACTATCATACGCTGATTATCACCGAAATACGTGGTCCAAAAACTCCTGACTATATCCTAATCAATGCGCATGACTTTAATGCACAAAGGCGCCCTCTTGCCACTTACAATTATGCATCATATCGATGTCTTCACATCGAGGGAGTCTATATATAAGCACAAAATGCGCCTGTAATCACACTTATTTGTTACAGACGCATTTTTCTTATTCATAGCTGCTATAAAGCATACAAGCCATCTTTAAAATCAAATCCTTACACTCAATCTGCTTAATCCAATCCTCTTCTAATCCTGTAATGCCATGCTCCGCCCCCAACAAACTTCCACAAATGACCGTTCCCGCACACGTATCTCCCTCGTGATTGGCAGCTAAGCATACGGCGTTTTTATACTCCTTTTCATAACGTAAGGCACAATAAATTCCGATTGCCAATGCATCCTTTGAAATCGCACCTGTTCCAAATGTCTTGACCGCCTGTTCCGCTGGCGCTTTTAACAACTCCTTACTCTTTGCTTGTTTTACTGCTCCTATTGTCTCTGCTGCACTTGGACATCGTTCTAATAGACTTACCGCCTCGCTTGCGGCTTCTTCCACCGTGCTTCCCATCAGCAGGTAGGAAATCATCGCACTAAAAACTCCAGCTGAATAGTATGCCGTCGGATGAGTATGGGTAATCGCTGCCACATCGCATCCTGCCTCGAATGCCTGCTTCGGATTATCATGGAATGCTAACCCAATCGGCGCAACCCTTACCACTGCTCCCGAACCTTTCTCCCGATTGATTGGCTGTATGATTGTCCCATATTCCTGTTCCTTTGCCTCTAACAGACTCTCAATACATGTTTTTTTCGGCATACGTCTATGATATAGCTCCTTTGTTTTTAAAAGCGGAGAATCCATTTCCAAACGCTCATCTTGAATCATCCATTCATAGTCTGGCTGTGCAAGAGGGTATTGCTGCGTATACAGCCATCTTTGATACGAACAAAAGCACCTTGCAGGAATGGAACTGTATCCATTCTTCTTTCGAACCGCTTCTGCCCATATTAATCCTTCCGCTGTGAACAAGGTCATCTGTGTATCATCGGAAATTTCTGCAACCTCATGTTTGCTAAGCAATGGCTTTTTTATCTCCTGTTGTCCATATTCTGCGATTCTCTGATCGTAACTCTTAAATTCGACTGGATAACCGAGTGCATCTCCGATGGCTCCACCCATCATGCAACCGGTAAAGCTTGCTAAACTGCTCATGCATTTCCCTCCAAATCTAATGATTCGATTCAGCACCATTACATGTCTTTATTATAGCACGTGGAAGTAGTACGAGTTATCGAATTGGGCTGATATACTGCTACTTTCTGCTTACATCATATTACAGATTCTTTTTTACAAATACACAATTCGCTGTAATCTACCATATATTAATATCAAGAATGATGAAATAGGGAATGTATATGAATAATTTTTTATACTATCTTATGACGGGAGGAAATGGATGCGGCAATCAGCCTCCTTGCGGCTGTAATTCTTCCTGCAATGGAGGTCCTCCATTCTGTCCACCACCTTGGTTTCCTAGACCATTTGGATGCGGCGGCGGATATAATTCTACTTGTGGTGG
>CALZJY010000100.1 GCA_945787925.1 uncultured Anaerosporobacter sp.
GCGATGCACGGTTCATCTGCGCTTGGATGATACTGTCCTCCTCTAGCCTCTTACCGACTTGCCTTCCAAACTCACAACTAAATAGCTGCTCCGTCAGATCCTTTCTAATCTCTAATACTACCGAATCTATCATTGGAAGAGTATACTTAATGGAATAGTGATTGGTCATCTTGCTTACTATTTCCTCTAACTCTTGATTGGTTACAATTAATTGAACCTTGTTATTTACTTGTTCCCTAAATGACATATCAGTATATTGCTCACCTCACCTGTTTCTTCCCTACCATAATATTCAGAATGCCCTTTCTTTGCTATCAGTTTCGACCTCTCTCAAAATATTCAAATTGTTTTTCTCTTTTTAGGTAAACTGTCCAAGCCGTACTGCATACTATAGATTGTAATCAGTTTGAGGAGGAACAATTAATGAGCGATTTAACAACTACTAACTGCGGTAACGGCTGTGGTAACTGTGGTGGCTGTGGTAATGGATTCAATGACGGAGGATGCTGCTGGATTTGGATTATTATCTTATTACTTTGCTGCTGTGGTGGCTGTGGTGGCAATGGCGGTTGGGGCGGCTGCAATGATGGCTGCAACGACGGCTGCGGTGGCAGCTGCGGTGGCGGCTGCGGTGGCGGATGCTGGTGGTGGATTATCATCATCCTTATCTTCTGCTGCGGTGGTGGCTGGTGCTAGTTTCTCACTAACCGAAAGAGGGTGTTTATCACCCTCTTTTTTATTCTGTATTATTATTAAAATATTTCATTTTGTTCTTCATCATACAGTCATAACAATCAAAGTCTACTTCATAAATCGTGTTCTGTTCTATAATAAGCTCATCATTCTCCGCACTCATAGCCGATGCATTTTCTTTCTGAAATTCCTGCCAGTCCCTGATTCGCTTGAGCATCTCATAATCCTCTCTAGACATCGATTTACATCCTTTCTAAGTGATAATACTCCCTAGAATAGTATATGTCTGAAAAAAAGATTAGTACCTGACTTGCACCGATATATTTCTTCCGTTATAATACTTTCTAAGCTTTTACTAAAACAAAAGAGGTGACAATATGTCTGGTTCTACTTACGGTAATATTTTTAAAATTTCCACTTGGGGAGAGTCCCATGGGAAAGGCGTAGGGGTCGTTGTAGACGGATGCCCTGCAGGACTCCCTATTTCTGAGGAAGTCATCCAACGATATTTAAATCGAAGAAAACCTGGAAGTAACCCTTATGCTACTCCTCGCAAAGAAAGCGATGCAGTACACATCCTCTCTGGTGTGTTTGAAGGAAAAACAACGGGTACTCCAATCTCATTATTAGTAAATAACGAAACTCAGCGCTCGAAGGATTACTCCGACATCGCTTCCTGCTATCGTCCAGGACATGCGGATTATACGTTTGACGAGAAATACGGGTTCCGTGACTATCGTGGAGGCGGGCGTTCTTCCGGACGGGAAACCATCGGCCGTGTGGCAGCAGGCGCAATCGCATTAGAGCTTTTAAAAGAATTAAACGTACACGTATGTGCCTATACGAAGTCCATCGGTCCTGTTTGTATCGATCCTGCCAAATCCGACCTTTCCTTGATTGGAGAAAGTCCTGTCTATATGCCTGACTTAGAGGCTTCGAAACAGGCGGAAGAATTCCTAAAAGGACAAATGGAGGATTGCGATTCCACTGGCGGCATCATCGAATGCGTGGTCACTGGACTTCCTGCTGGAATCGGAGAACCTGTTTTTGATAAACTAGATGCGAACCTTTCTCGCGCCTTATTATCCATTGGCGCCGTAAAGGGGTTTGAAATCGGAGATGGCTTTGATGTAGCGACTGCTTCTGGCTCTACGAACAACGATGCCTTCTATTACGATGAAGATGGCAACATTCAGAAACGTACGAACCATAGCGGCGGTGTGCTTGGCGGAATCAGCGATGGCTCACCACTCGTGCTACGTGCTGCAATCAAGCCGACCCCAAGTATCTTTAAAACACAACAGACGGTCAATAAGAATGGTGAAAACATCGAGCTGAATATCAAAGGGCGTCACGATCCAATCATCGTTCCTCGCGCCGTAGTGGTAGTAGAATCCATGGTTGCCCTTACGGTTCTTGATTTGATGTTTGCGAACATGACAGCCAAACTTGATAAGATCAAAGAATTTTATAAATAATAAGAGATACGAAAAAAACCACCGTACGGAAATTTTCCATGCGGTGGTTTTCTTTTTAGTAAGCCTTTACTTCTGTCCAGGCTTTTTGATACATTTTGTTTCCTTCTACTCCAAGATAGCTGAAAGATTCACAACGTTTTGTAATCTCCTCTCCTGGGAAGTAGATTTCATTATTTCTTGTCTCTTCATCCTCAATCAGCGCATGTGCGGCTTCATTTGGTGTAGAGTATCCGATTTCTTCAAAGTTCTTTAATGCGATGTCTGGGCGGCATAGGAAGTTGATCCATGCTTCTGCTGCTTCTACATTGACTGCATTGCTTGTAATTACCCAGTTATCACTCCAGATGTTGGAGCCTTCTTTTGGAACGACATAGGCAAGGTCTGGATTTTCATCGATCATCATCTTCGCTTCCCCAGAATAGTTGACTGCGATAGCGGCTTCATTTCCGATCATCTTATCACGAATCTGATCTACGAAATATCCCTGCACTAATGCTTTTTGTTTCTTTAATAAGTCAGTTGCTTCCTTGATTTCTTTTTCATTTTGAGAGTTTAGGGAGTAGCCTAGATATTTTAACGCAATTCCAAGTCCATCACGGATACTGTTGATCATTAAGATGTTACCTTTGTATTTTTCATCAAAGATCGCGGACCAGCTGTCGATTGGCTCATTTACCATGTTCTTGTTATAGATGATGCCTACTGTTCCCCAGTAGTTTGGAATGGAGTATTCATTTCCTGGATCGTATGCTTTTGCCTGTTCGAAATACTGTGCTCCAATATTCTTCGCATTCGGAATATTGTCGTAGTTTAACTTTTGTAATAATCCTTCTTGAATCATTTGCTCTACCATGTAATCGGATGGGCAGATTACGTCATAGATGGCTGCTCCAGATTTGATTTTCGCATACATATCTTCATTTTCTTCAAATTCATCATATAACACTTTATATCCTGTTTCTTCTTCAAACTCTTTGATGATGCTTTTATCGATATACTGTCCCCAGTTAAATACGTATAAATCATACGATTGGCCACAGCCTGCAAGACTAAGGACTAAAAGTGAAGAAATCATCACAAGTGAAAGTAGTCGTTTCATTTACTCTTTCTCCTTTACTGCTGATTTTCTATTAACGAATACAAGTAAGAGTAATACGGCTGCAAACATAAGCGTAGATAACGCATAGATTTCCGGCTGGATACCTTTTCTTACTTCCGTATAAATCTGAGTAGATAGTGTTTCGATTCCTGGTCCTGTTGTGAAGTACGTAATTGTAAAATCATCTAGGGACATTGTAAATGCTAGTAGGAATCCAGATAATATTCCTGGGAAGATCTCAGGAAGGATTACCTTGTAAAATGCATAGATTGGTGAGGCCCCAAGGTCTAATGCTGCTTCGTATGTGTTCTTGTTGATCTGTCTTAATTTTGGCATTACGCTTAAGATTACATATGGAATGTTAAATGTAATATGTGCAAGTAATACCGTTGTGAATCCAAGACGGATACGTGTACGGAACACTACGTTTACGAAGATGAATAGTAGCATTAAGGAGATCCCTGTTACGATATCCGCATTTAACATTGGGATATTCGTGATCGCCATCAGAAGCGCTCTTGGTTTCTTCTTCATGGAATTCATTGCGATACTTGCAAGTGTTCCTAAAATAACAGCGATTAATGCTGATAAAAATGCAATTAATAATGTGGTATATAAGGCATTTAAAGTCTCTTCGTTGGAGAATAGTTGCTTATACCATTTTAGTGTGAATCCGCCCCATTTGGCACGGGATTTCGACGCATTAAAGGATAACACGACTAAGGTTAAAATCGGTGCGTATAAAAAGATTAACATCACAGTCAGATACACGCGTCTCGATAGCTTTCTTACCATACGTTTGTACCCTCCATGTCTTTATCATATTTTGTTACAAATGCCATACTGATTAGCACGAATACCATAAGTACAAGGGATAACCCTGAACCCATGTTCCAGTCGTATTTGAACTTGAATTCTTGTTCAATTACGTTACCGATCAGATGGACCTTTCCGCCTCCTAATAAGTCGGAAATAACGAATGTTGTAAGAGATGGCACGAATACCATCGTAATTCCACTGATTACCCCTGGCAGGCTAAGTGGCCAAGTAATCTTTGAAAATGTCTGATAGGAGTTTGCTCCTAAGTCTCTTGCCGCATTGATTACGTTATCGTCAATCTTCACTAATGTGTTGTAGATTGGAAGCACCATAAATGGTAGGAAGTTATAAACCATACCTAACACGATCGCATATGGCGTATTGATGATATGTTGCTTTGGTAAATGCAATGCAGAAAGAATCGTATTTAATACCCCGTTGTTTTCTAGCAGTGTCTGCCATGAAATCGTACGTAATAAGAAGTTCATCCACATCGGTAAGATGAATATGAAGATAATGAAACTAGAACTCTTAAGGTCTGCATTTCTCAAAATCATCGCTAGCGGATACGCTAGGAGTAAGCAAATTACCGTACTAATAAAGCTAAGGAGTAGGGAATATACAAGTGCCTTCATATTGATTGGCGTAAACATCGCCAAAATGTTTTCCATTGTAAATTTGCCATCTACGTTCGTAAGGCCATAATATACAACGATTAGTAATGGAATAATGATAAATGCGGTCATCCAAACAACATAAGGCACGGCAAAAAAGCGTTTCTTATTGTTCATCGTTTACTACCGCCTCCTCATCTTCGGATTCTGGTTTCTTCATGATTTGGATATCATATGGGTCTACCTTGATACCAACCATTGCGCCTACTGGACTTAAGTCCGTACTGTGAACTAGCCAGTCACGTCCATTTGCTTCTACTTCCATTTCATAATGAACGCCTTTGAATAATAAGGATTTTACGATACCTGTGATCGTTCCTTCTTTTGGATCGACTAAATCGATATCTTCTGGACGGATTACGACATCGACTGGAGTGTTGTTCCCGAATCCCTTATCTACACATGCGAATTTCTTTCCGCAAATTTCTACTACTTCGTCTTGGACGAAGATACCGTCTATGATATTGCTTTCTCCGATAAAGTCTGCAACGAATGCATTTTGTGGTTCATTGTAGATATCTTCTGGAGAACCGATTTGTTGAATGTACCCTTGGTTCATAACTACGATCGTATCTGACATCGTAAGTGCTTCCTCTTGGTCATGAGTAACGTAGATGAACGTGATTCCTAATTCATTTTTTAAACGAATTAATTCATATTGCATATCTTGACGTAATTTTAAATCTAATGCTCCTAATGGTTCATCTAGTAATAATAATTTAGGCTCATTTACAATTGCTCTTGCAATGGCGATACGTTGTTGTTGACCACCGCTCAAGCTGTCTACGGAACGGTTTTCAAATCCTTTTAAGTTTACTAATTTGAGAGCGTATTCAATCTTATCTTTGATATATTGTCTACTCTTGTTCTTGATTTTCAACCCAAATGCTATGTTCTCTGCAATTGTCATATGTGTGAATAATGCATATTTTTGGAATACAGTATTTAGCTGACGTTCATTTGGAGGAAGTTTTGAAATATCTTTTCCTTCAAAGATGACCTTTCCGCTATCTGGCGTTTCAAATCCACCAATGATACGAAGTGTCGTTGTCTTACCACATCCACTTGGTCCAAGTAGCGTTAAAAATTCATTTTCTTTGATATATAAATTTAAATCATCCAATATGACATTGTCGCCATATGCTTTCGATATATTCTGTAAATCAACTAATTTATTTGCCATAATAACTCGATGTTCCCTTCTTTAAAAACTTGGAGGTGTCGATACCCAGATTAGACTGGCACCTGTTTTTCCTGCCGCTTGTATATAATGCTTCCTATTCGGTGTAAAATAGAAAGACTCTCCTTTTTTTGCTTTATAGATAGTATTACCGATAATGATATTTATACTTCCACTAAGTACATATCCAAACTCTTCTCCTTCGTGAGGGTTATCAGGGTATGTAGCTCCACCGGGCTCTAATGTAAGTAAGATTGGCTCCATCATGTTTTTCTGTGCATTTGGAATAATCCATTCAATCTTATTATTTAACTCACTATCTACTTTTTCAAAATAATCTGCTTTTTTGAATACCACCTGTTCGCTAGTCGTATTGCTAAAGAACTCTTCTAGATTCGTTCCTAAGCACTGCAAGATATCCACTAACGTTGCAATAGATGGGCTAGTTAAGTCTCTTTCTAATTGTGAAATAAAGCCCTTGCTTAATTCTGAACGATCTGCTAACTCTTCTTGAGTTAACCCTTTCTGCGTTCGAAGCTCCTTTATCTTATTTCCGATTTGCATAAAAAGACTCCTTTTCCTTTGTTGCCGTTACGTATATTTGATAACAGTATTTATAAACAATCTGTTTATAAATACTATTCTATCTTTTGCATTTCAAGTATTTGTAAACTTTATGTTTAGTTTTACTAAACTTTAGCCATAGAATATTATACTATGTTTCCCTCTGATGTCAATTACTTTTTCTTAATAATGGTAGACGTACGTAAAAAGTGCAATACCCCTACTTTTTCATAGAAGTATTGCACTTTTAGTGTTGCCTATTTTAATGTTTTTACACTCTTGATTTCACTATATTTTGAATAATATTTTTTCTTATTTATTTCAGAATATGAACGCACTTTATAATAATACCTTGTATTTGCAGCTAATCCTGTATTATTCACATAAGTTGGACTTTTTCTTGTTACTAATTTGTACGTTCCATTCTTGCTTGTAGAACGATATATTTCATACCCAGATACGTTTTTCACTGTGGACCAATTCATTGTTACACGCTTGCTATGCCCCTCAATCTTTGTGATTTTAGGAACTCCTGGCTTCGTCGTAAGTGTTGGAGCTGGTTTCTTTGTGGTTGCCTGTAACA
>CALZJY010000101.1 GCA_945787925.1 uncultured Anaerosporobacter sp.
TTTACAGATACCAACGGCAAGAATTCCTTTATGTCCTGGATAACCAATGAAATTTTTCAGCCATCCAATCCGCTCCTGGGCAACTTTCTTTGCTCGTCCATTCACATATTTGTAGATAATCATCACTCGGTCGGCATTGCAGGAACCATACGTCAGTATCATCTCTGCTTTCTTATCATTATCAATATCTGAAAAATACAAGCCATCTAGACATTTTCTAGAATAACGGCGGTCATACAGGCGGTAGCCCTTTAATGCCTTTTTGTATTCCTTTTTCATCTTTGAAGACATTTTCTTTACACAAGACTCATTCGCATAGTAAGGGAGCTTTTTGTTATAGGCATTCGCCTTTTTTATATCATTCTTTTTATAGTATTTAAGCACATTATCAAGGTTAGACGAATCGGATGCCGCAGATGCACTCACTGGAGTTGCAAATAGTGTAAGGACTATACAAAGTGTAAGCAGTGAAGCAAGAATTTTTTTCATCCTACATACCTCCTCTAAATAAATGTTAGCCTGGCCAGCCTACAATATACAATATATGAATCAGATGGCAATAATATGCTGGTGGCTTTGTCAGTCGATAGATGCTACCATCTACTAATAAAAGCTTGATAATCTTTACAAAATAATAAATAATAGAACTAATAATAACGAAAATTGAGTAAAAGTGAGGTTGAAGGAATGAGAGTAGGAATGGGATATGATGTCCACAAGTTAGTAGAGGGCAGAGATTTGATCATGGGTGGAGTAAAGATCCCTTATGAGAAAGGACTGTTAGGACATTCGGATGCAGACGTATTATTACATGCGATCATGGATGCATTACTTGGAGCAGCAGCACTTGGAGATATCGGAAAACATTTTCCGGATACCGATGAACGATACAAAGGGGCAAATAGCGTTACCCTATTAGAACATGTAAAGACCTTATTAGAGAATGAGCTTTATGTGATTGAAAATATCGATGCCACCATCATCGCACAACGTCCAAAGATGGCACCACATATTCCACAAATGGTAGAGAATATCGCAGCAGCATTAAACATCGATAAGAACCAAATCAATGTAAAGGCAACGACAGAAGAAGGCCTTGGCTTTACAGGAGAAGGCGCAGGAATCAGCGCACAAGCAATCTGCATGTTAAATACGATTACCAATTACTCCTATGATGTGATGCAAGAAGAAAAACAATGCGGCGGTTGCGGCGGCTGTGGTGGATGCAGTAAGAATCAGTAACGATAGGGGATGCACATGAAAGTAGAACCGAATCAACAAAACAAACAGCAATGTTATGGGTTATGGAAGGATTGCTTTGGCGATTCCGACCAATATATGAACTATTATTTTACAGAGAAGACAAAGGACAATGAAATCTTCCAAATAGAAAGAGACGGAGAGGTCATTTCCATGCTTCATTTAAATCCATTTACGTTCCTTGTAAATGGAGTGACACAGAAACTAAACTATATCGTAGGCGTGGCAACGAAAGAATCCGAGCGAGGCCAGGGGCTTATGAGAACTGTGTTAACGGATACCTTACGCAAACAGGCAGAACGTGGAGAAGCATTTACGTACCTGATGCCAGCGGCAAAGGAGATCTATCTTCCTTACGATTTTCGGTATATGTACACGCAGTCCCGCGTAACTGGTGTGCTCGCATTAAAAGAGGAGATGGCAGTCACCATGCAGGAAGTAAAGGCAGAGCCAGCCGTTTCCTATGAATCGTTAACTGACGAGGAAAAAGAACAGGTAGTTTCGTTTGTAAATGAGAAACTACAAGCAAGCTTTGACTGCGTGGTCCTTCGTGACAAGGCCTATTATGAGCGCCTATGCAAGGAAATGCAGGCAGCAGGCGGAAACGTAGTCGTAGCAAGACAAGCAGGAAGGCTTCTTGGCGTATGTGCCTTTATGTTAGAGAACGGCCATATCGAAGTGGTAGAGACGATTACCACACCATCCGATACGAGGGAAGTCCTTACCAAGTTAAAGGCATTCTTACAAGAAGAATATGAAGAAACCTCTTTACAGGCCGCATGGTTAGAAACGTATTTCTTAGACAAGGAAGCGTTATTCAGTGAATTAGAAGAGGCGAAGGAAGTAGAACAGCCAATCATTATGGCAAGACTGTTACACCTAGAACATGCATTTTCCCTTCTAAGACAAAAAGAAGGAGCAGAACCATCTAATATCGTGGTTTGTATCGAGGACCCAATCATAAAAGCAAATCAAAAGACGTTTGCAATCGAGGGAACGGCGGATGGCATAAAGATCAGCGAAACGAACGAGGAACCAGCGCTCACCGTAGCGATTGCGGAACTTACCGAGTGGTATTTTGGCGTACGTGAGATTCCACAGTTACAAGGAATCCAGACACTCACATCTCCATATATCAACGATATCGTATAAAGAAAAGTACAAGAAGTCCGCTTGACAAATGGGAGGCTCTTGCATAGAATAAAGTAGTATTAATTTACATTTATAACTAGATATCAGAAAAAGCTAAGAATAGAAGAGTAGTTTATTACAGAAGTTACAGAGAGAGGGTGTCACCGGCTGAAAGCATCCTTAATGGAAGGGTAAACGAAGTGCATCTAGGAGCTGACTAGCTGAAGCAGCAATGTTAGGTTAGTACGGTAGCAGCCGTTATTGCGTAAAGATTGTATTAAATCGTGTGCTTACAAGCAAAGCACCGTAATATAAATTAGAGTGGAACCGCGAGCACCTCGTCTCTATACTAGAGACGGGGTGTTTTTTGTTCTACTAGAATATAGAAAGAGGGTAGAAAAATGGGATGCATTCAGTATATAAAAGATGAAATCGCACTAATCCGTGAACGAGATCCAGCAATCAAGACAGCCAAAGAAGTATTTTTATATCCTAGTTTCAAGGCAATTATAAGATATCGTGTTGCACATAAGTTATATATGAAAAAACATTATTTTTTAGCAAGATGGATTTCTCAGCGTGCAGCTAGAAAGACAGGAATTGAGATTCATCCAGGAGCAACCATTGGAAAAGGATTGTTTATCGACCATGGACATGGCGTAATCATTGGAGAGACAGCCATTTTAGGGGATAACATCACATTATACCAAGGTGTGACATTAGGGGGAACTGGAAAGGAAAAAGGAAAACGCCACCCGACCATTGGAGACAACTGTATGATCAGTGCAGGGGCAAAGGTGTTAGGTTCCTTTACCGTAGGCGAGAATTCTAAGATTGGTGCCGGAAGCGTAGTATTAAGTGAAGTGCCTCCAAATTCCACCGTAGTAGGGGTTCCTGGCCGCGTAGTAAAACGACACAACGTGAAGGTTCCAAGCGCGGACTTAGACCAATGCCATTTACCAGATCCTGTCCGAACAGATATTACGAAATTACAAGAAGAAAACAAGGAATTAAGAAGTCAATTAGCTGCCCTATTACAAAGGGTGGATAAGATAGAACGCAAATAAGTATAGAGCATACTTTTTTGGTAGAAAATATAAGTAACAAATTAGGAGGAAAGAGAATGAAAATTTATAATACATTAACAAAGAGCAAAGAAGAATTTGTTCCGATTGAACCAGGGAAAGTACGTATGTATGTGTGTGGACCTACCGTATATAACTATATCCATATCGGTAACGCAAGACCAATGATCGTATTCGATACAGTACGCCGTTACTTTGAATACAAAGGATATGAAGTAAACTACGTATCCAACTTTACAGACGTTGACGATAAAATCATTAAAAAAGCAAACGAAGAGGGCGTTTCTACAGAAGAAATTTCCGAACGTTACATCAAAGAATGTAAAAAAGACATGGCAGATATGAACATCAAGCCAGCGACTCGCAATCCAAAAGCGACAGAAGAAATCGAAGGCATGATCGAAATGATCAGCGAATTAATCGAAAAAGGCTATGCTTACGAAAAGAACGGCACAGTATACTTCAGAACTCGTAAGTTCGAAGGTTACGGAAAATTATCGAAGAAAAACTTAGATGACTTAGAAGCAGGGATCCGTATCGCAGTAGCAGATGAAAAAGAAGATCCAATGGACTTCGTATTATGGAAACCGAAAAAAGAAGGGGAACCATCTTGGCCATCACCATGGTGCGACGGTAGACCAGGCTGGCATATCGAATGTTCCGTAATGAGCAGAAAATATCTTGGAGACCAAATGGATATCCATGCAGGTGGAGAGGATTTAGTATTCCCTCACCACGAAAATGAAATTGCTCAATCCGAAGCATGCAACGGAAAAGAATTTGCAAGATACTGGATGCACAACGCATTCTTAAATATCGACAACAAAAAAATGTCCAAATCTGCAGGAAACTTCTTCACAGTACGTGAAATCGGAGAACAATTCGACCTTCAAGTATTACGTTTCTTCATGTTAAGCTCTCACTACAGAAGCCCATTAAACTTCTCTAGAGACTTAATGGAATCTGCAAAATCAAGTTTAGAAAGAATCAAGACTGCAGCTTACAACTTAGAGCAATTAGAAGCGGTTGCAGAAGAACGTGAATTAAACGAAGAAGAAAAAGCAGTATTAGCACAAGCAGAAAGCCTAAATGAAAAATTCAATGCGGCGATGGAAGACGACTTCAATACAGCAGATGCAATCAGTGCAATCTTCGAAATCGTTAAATTAAGCAACTCAAATGCAACAAAAGACAATGCAAAACAATTTATTCATACATTATTAGACAAAATTGTTGTATTATGTGATATACTTGGTGTAGAAGTAAAACACGTAGAAGAACTTTTAGATGAAGACATTGAACGTTTAATTGAAGAACGTCAAGCTGCAAGAAAGAATAGAGATTTTGCAAGAGCCGATGAAATTCGTAACGAATTATTAGAAAAGGGCATCATCTTAGAAGATTCTAGAGAAGGCGTAAGATGGAAGAGAGCGTAACAATGAGCAACACTGAAATAACTCAGGAAACTTCGATGTTTACGGGAAATGAGTTTCATGCGTATTTAACAAAGGGATTGAACCTTGCGTCTTGTGATCCAAGACAGTATTCCCCGCTAACCCTTGCATATATCGGGGATGGCGTGTATGATATCGTAATCCGTACGATCGTGTTATCCCACGGGAATGCTCCTGTAAACAAGCTGCACAAGATTTCAAGCAGCTACGTAAAAGCACAGGCGCAAATGAAAATGTTCCATGCGATGGAAGATAAGCTAACGGAAGAAGAGATGGGCGTTTACAAGCGAGGCCGTAACGCTAAATCCTATACTTCCGCGAAAAATGCAACGATTACGGAATATCGTCAGGCAACAGGATTCGAGGCATTGCTTGGATACCTGTACCTGATGAACCGTTTTGATAGAATCCTAGAACTAGTAAACTACGGATTCGAGAAATTAGAAGTAATGATGTAGGAGTAGAAAATGAGATACGAAGAATTAACAATTGAAGGACGTAATGCCGTATTAGAAGCATTCCGTGCAAAAAGACCAATCGACCGTTTATTTGTATTAGACGGTTGCCAAGATGGACCAGTAAGATCCATCATTAGAGAAGCAAAGAAGACAGATGCAATCATTACTTTTGTACAAAAAGAACGTCTTGACCAAATGTCTGAAACAGGAAAACACCAAGGGGTTATTGCATATGCAGCAGCATATGAATATGCAACAATCGATGACATGTTCGCATTAGCAGAAGAAAAAGGAGAACCACCATTCTTCATCCTTCTTGACAACATCGAAGATCCACACAACTTAGGTGCAATGATTCGTACAGCAAACCAAGCAGGCGCACATGGTGTCATCATTCCAAAACGCCGTGCAGTAGGATTAACTGCAACAGTTGCAAAAGTAAGTGCTGGAGCAATCAACTACGTACCAGTTGCGAAAGTAACAAACCTTGCAAATACAATCGATGAATTAAAAGAACGTGGAATGTGGTTCGCATGTGCAGATATGGATGGCGAATTAATGTACAACTGCAACTTAACAGGTTCCATCGGTTTAGTAATCGGTAGCGAAGGTGACGGTGTAGGTCGTCTTGTAAAAGAAAAATGTGATTACATCACTAAGATTCCTATGAAAGGGGACATCGATTCCCTTAACGCTTCTGTAGCAATGGGTATCTTATCCTATGAAATCGTAAGACAAAGAATGAAATAATCATAAAGCATAAGGAAAGGGCAGCAGAACGAGAGCGGTTTGCTGCCCTTTTTACCATACAGAGAATCAGGGAGGAGAGGTCGTTATGCCATATGGAAAATACAGAGCTTGTTCTGATGAAGAAATATTAGTGTGCATAAAGAATGGTGATTTGGTTGCCATGGATTACTTATTAGAAAAATACAAATATATGGTGCGTAAGAAAGCGAAAGTCTTATTCCTTATGGGTGGAGACCGGGAAGATCTGATTCAGGAAGGAATGATTGGCTTATATAAGGCGATTCGTGACTTTGAGGAGGAGAAGGAGAGCAAGTTTTCCACCTTTGCGGAACTATGCATTTCAAGACAGATTTACTCTGCTATCAAGACGTCCAATCGGAAGAAGAACCTTCCACTAAATACATATGTTTCGTTCTATGCGCCTGTGAATGGAGAGAAGGAAGAGGCACATCCCCTAGCGATGATCGATCGGATAAAAACGGAATATAATTCCAATCCTGAGGAGATGGTGATTGACAAGGAACGAACAAATATGATAGAATATGAGATAGAACAACGGCTTAGTTCTTTTGAAAGGGAAGTGATACGACTCCATATTGCAGGTATGAAATATACGGAGATCGCGGGCATCCTTCAAAGAGATCCGAAGTCCATTGATAACGCGTTACAGCGGATCAAGAATAAGATTTCTGTGATCAAGAAAGAGGTCGGAGAATAGTACAATTACATATGGTATGCTGCTATAGCTCAGTCGGTAGAGCGTCACATTGGTAATGTGGAGGTCACGGGTTCGATTCCCGCTAGTAGCTTATGAGATTGACACTGAAAACCCTGTATTTATAAGGGTTTTCGGTGTTTTTTTGTTAATAAGAAACCACAAAGGAGATAGCCCTGAACTGAA
>CALZJY010000102.1 GCA_945787925.1 uncultured Anaerosporobacter sp.
TTGACAAACGTGTATTAGGAAAACCAAAGGATGAAGCAGATGCAATCAGAATGATTCGTTTGCTTCAAGGAAGAAGCCATTCCGTGTATACGGGAGTTTCTATGATTATAAAAACTCCGGAAAGTGGTTATGATAAATATGAAAAACAAGGGACTGAATCCTTAAAGAAGAAAACGATTCAGTTTTATGAAGAAACGACAGTTCGTATCAACCATATGAGTGAAAAAGAAATCGAACAATATGTAAAGACAGGAGAACCGATGGATAAGGCAGGCGCTTATGCAATCCAAGGACGTTTTGCTGTTTATGTAAAAGGAATTGATGGAGATTACAACAATGTAGTTGGATTCCCAATCGCTCGTTTCTATCAAGCATTGAAACAAGAAGGTATTCAGATTCAAGAGTTAGACATATAATTTTCAGTGTAAGAGGGTTTAGAATGATTTATGCCTGTTCCGATATAATGTACGCCATTCCGTTAGAAGAAATTCCAAAGACGATTCGACAGGGAATTCGAACGATTGCTTATCTTTCCTTGCAGGAGTTTCAACAGATTGCTCCTGGTATAGAGATTAAGCAGTCGACTATTGACTTGCTTTGCAAGCCGTCCATTCATTTCAGGTCTTCGTTTATTCAGACAGAGGAGAGCGTATTTGGAAGTTTTCAAATGATCAATCTAGAGAATATCATGGAGTCAAGTGGTAAGATAGGGATCTTTTTGACAAAGAACTATTGCTTGCTTGTGAATCTTGGAGAGGATGATCCGGAAGTAGCTCATGTGTTTGAGCGTGCAGTGAGTAGGTGTAAGTCAGACGAACTTACTGTAGAAAAGGTCTTGTATTTATTTTTCGAAACCCTGGTTATGGAGGATGCAGCACGCCTAGAGGACATTGAATTTGAATTCGATGTATTAGAAGACCGCATCGTTGCGAAAAAGGTAGAAGAGGAGTTCTATCAGGTGTTAATTCTAAAGAAGAGGGAGTTGTTCGTGCTTCATAATTATTATGAACAATTTCTTGAGTTTGTCGATGTGTTAGAAGAGAATCGGCAGGGGTTATTCGAGGGAGAAAACAAGAAGTACTTACAAATGATGGAGCACAAGTTTAGCAGGTTGAAGCAGAACACGCTTCAACTACGAGAGAGTATGGTCCAGCTTCGAGAGGCATACCAAGCCTATCTCGACTATAGCCTAAACAGTGTGATGAAACTATTTACCGTAGTAACGACCATATTTGTACCATTATCATTGATTGTGGGATGGTATGGCATGAACTTCACTTCCATGCCAGAGTTAAAATGGAAGTATGGATATGCGTATGTGATTGGACTTACAGCTGTCATCGTGTTACTTTGTATTTGGGTATTTAAAAAGAAAAAGCTAATATAAAAAAGTAAAAAATGCACCTCAACGGTTAGACAAAGAATCGAACTGTTTGAGGTGTATTTTTGTAGGAATCATCAAACAGGGTGATGCATCTCATTCTGTTTTTGCATATATTAAGTTATAATAAAATAGGAGGTGATCGGGTGACTACGAAAAAAATGATAGCAGTTGTTACAACTATTGTTGTTGTAGTTGCGCTAATTGTGGGAGGAGTATTCTTTTATCAATCTACTTCTACCAACAAGAAAATGGATGCGTTCGAAAACACAGTAAATACACTAAAGGACTTGCGTCTACAATATTCGCCTGGTAGCTTTAATGCACTTTATGAGACATTAGTAGACGAGTGCAATACTTGTCTTGCAAACAAAGATACAGAAAGCATTTCTTCCCTTACGGATCGAATCAAAGAACTAAAAGTAAACATCATTTCTGAAAATAAACAGCTTACCGACTATAAGGCACAGCTTACGTACTTCCAAAATGCCGTTTCGACCTATGTCATTACCGGTGCAAGTAAAACTGAATACCAACGGCTACTCTCTGAATTCGAGACAGCGATCGAAAGATGTGATGTAAGCTTATGTAATACGATTGCCAAACAAATCAGTACGTTTTTATCCAAACAAAAGACACAAAGTGAAGTAGAGGTCGAAAACCAAAAGAATAAGAAAGACTCGGGAAATACTCAGATTTATATTACGCCTCAGACAGAAACAAAGCCTCAGACGATACAAAAAAAGGAGCCTAGTGTGATCTATGTAAGACCATCCAATCCAGATTTCATCTGCCCAGACAGTAGTATTCGGTATCTAACAGATTCGGATTTACGTGGCTTAACAAAGACAGAACTGAAATATGCCAGAAATGAAATCTTCGCAAGGCATGGACGTAAATTCGGCTCCAAGGAACTGCAGTCTTATTTTAATTCAAAAGCCTGGTATTACGGCTATATCGAACCAAACGATTTTGACGACGAGGTATTATCAAAAATCGAAAATGCAAATGTGGAATTGATTCAAAAATATGAGAAGAGATAACAAATGGTTCCTCTCTTTAGAATCGTTTTTCATAGCAGTACCAGTCCTGGTCAAAGAGATGGGAATGGCCGCAGCAGGTAAAGCCAAGAGGGGCATAGGACATAAGTGCCCGTAAGTTATGTTGGCTTACTAAGAAATGAGCGCCGTCATAGTGTTGCTGTTTCAAATAATCCATGGCATAAGAAATCATCATTCTTGCAAATCCATTCCCATGGTAGTCTTTATGTACGGCGACACGGGAAATTTCCATCACGGTCTCGCTAGGAATCGTCCAGTTTGTTAGGCAGGCAACCGCAGGATCGTTCTCAATTGATACAGCAGCGATAATCTTACCTTTCTCATTCTTCATACAGAATAAATGCTCCGCTAACAGGTCGGCAGCAATAATATCCTCCGTAGGATAATCGTCAGACCAAGTACATCCAGGCGTGTCGAACAGGGAGCGATACAGTTCCATTAATTCAGTTAAATCTTTTTTTGTAGCAGTTGTAATTGGATACATAAAATCCTCCTTATGGTGTAATCATACTATATTGTACCATAGGAAAGAAAAGAAGAAAAACAAAAAAGCCGGTGTGCAATCGTTTGATGCACACTGGCTTTCGTTCTATTATTCTACAGTAACACTTTTTGCTAAGTTACGAGGTTGATCCACGTTTAAGCCACGACGTACTGCGCAGAAGTAAGCAAGATATTGAACGATCACAGCTGTACCGAAAGGTGCGAACATATCGTCAACTTTTGGAATGGATACTTGGAAGCTGCAGATGGATTCATCAATAGATTCGTCTTCTCCATTTGTAATTAAGATTACTTTTGCACCACGTGCTTTTACTTCACGGATGTTACTGATCATTTTTGAGTATACATTGTGTTGTGTCGCAAGAGCGATTACTGGAACATCATCTGTGATTAGAGAGATTGTTCCGTGTTTTAATTCACCAGCAGCGTATGCTTCAGAGTGAATGTAGCTGATTTCCTTTAATTTAAGGGAACCTTCACGAGAAAGACATTCATCAAGTCCACGACCGATGTAGAATAAGCTTGTTGCATTGTCTAAAGATGCACTTACTTCGTCGAAGTCCATTTCTTTTTCTAAGATTTCGTTTAAAGATTCGATTGCGTTTTCTAAGTTAGCGATGAAAGTCTTAGTTTCTTCTTCGTTTAATTTATTTGTTACAAAAGCGAAACGAGCAGCAATTAAATAGAATACAGATAATTGAACTGTGTAAGCTTTTGTACTAGCAACAGCGATTTCTGGACCTGCATGAGTATATAGTACATAGTCGCTTTCTCTTGCGATTGTAGATCCTTTTACGTTAACGATGGATAATGTTTTTGCACCGTGTTCTTTTGCAAGACGGATAGCAGCAAGAGTATCAGCAGTTTCACCAGATTGGCTGATTGTGATTAATAAAGTGTTTTCGTCCATGATTGGTTCGTTGTAACGGAATTCGCTTGCTACGTCAACAGTAACAGGAACTTTCGCTAAACGTTCGATTAGGTTTTTACCTACTAAACCAGCGTGCATTGCAGTACCACAAGCAGTAATTAAGATGCGGTTGCAGTGTGTGAATACTTCATCAGGAACGTTGTCAGCTTCGAATGTTGGTAAGCCGTTTTTCACTCTTGGTCGGATTGTATTCATAAGAGCGTCTGGTTGGTCATGGATTTCTTTTAACATGAAATATTCATATCCGCCTTTCATGGCAGCATCCACATCCCAGTCAACGTGAAGCATTTCTGGCTCTACGCTATTTCCTTCTAGGTCAACTAAAGTGATTTCGTCCTTTGTTAACGTAGCGATTACGTGTTCTGGTAATACGAAATAATCTTTAGAGTAGTCAAGTAATGCAACCATATCGGAAGCGATTACAGAACCAGCTTCCGCATGAGTAGCTACTAATGGGCTACCGTTACGGATGCAGAAGATTTTTCCTGGATGACCTTTGAACATTACACAGAAGCCATATTGTCCTTCAAGACGAGCATCCGCTTTTTTGATTGCTTCGATTGGATCGCCAGTGAAGCAGTCATCGATTACCATTGCAGCGATTTCTGTATCTGTTTGAGAGACAGGAGTTTTGCCTTGAAGAGCTAATTCTTCTTGTAATTCTTTATAGTTTTCAATAATCCCGTTGTGGATTAATGTTACGTTACCAAATGTATGAGGATGGCTGTTGATATCAGATACTCCACCGTGAGTCGCCCATCTCGTATGACCGATACCACAAGTAGCTCCTGTTACGTTTGCAGCCTCTACCTTCTCTTTTAGGCATTGTACTTTACCAGTTGTTTTGATTGTACGAATGGATTCGTTTTCAAAGAAAGCGATACCAGCGCTATCATAACCGCGGTATTCTAGTTGAGATAATCCTTTCGTTAAAACATTAGTGGCGTCTAAAGTGCCAGTAAAACCTATAATTCCACACATATTGTAGTCTCCTTTAATATTAAATTTTCAATGTCCAATGTGAAAGCAAGCAGTGTTGCTTCATCAAATTGGTCGAATTTGAAAACAATATGGTCTTTAATGCTAGTTTCTCTTGAAAAAAGCGAAAAAATACCGATTGCTTTCCTCTTTGATATATTGGACTTGTGTTCCGGTTACCCGAAGTTTTCGTCAATATATAACGTACTCAAAGAAGTACGAGAGAGCATCCGCCGAACAATCGATCACTCTCTACCTCGTTAACCTCCTACTCATCGTCCCAACGGAGGTGCATGGCGCTAAGTTTATCATACGACTTATAGTCGAAATGAAGACATTTCTGTCGGAATTATCAGAAGATAATTCTTTTTTTGATTCGATAATTGGGAAAATCGAATCAATTGTTCACTTCCTTTCAAAGCTAGTATATGTTTTGCTAAGATTTTTTGTGACATCGTAATATTAGCAAATTTGTAGTTCAGTGTCAATCCGATAATATAACAGAAAAGGAAAATGAATATAAATTTAAGATAATATTAAGAGATGGTTGAATAAAAATAAGGTTTATGATATAACCAAGATGGGAATGAGGTTCTCCCAGGATGTGCATCACATCCGAACTGCGACGATAGTAGCTGATGACTTCTGTAGCAATTACAGGGGGAAGTCGGCTTTTTTTTATGAACTTTATGAATAAAAAACGAAATACAGAAAGGAAATAAGGATGAAAGAAAAGAGTATATTCTTACTAGTGGCTGCAATGATCGGCATAATTGCAGGGGCATTATGTGCGTTCTTTGGACGTGTACTTCTTGCGATTACGGCATTTCGAAGCAGCCATGTGATATGGTTACTTCCATTTCTAGGAGTAGCTGGAGCATTGACAATCTTCGCTTATCAAAAAATCAGTAAGGAAAGTCTAAAAGGAATGGGACTGGTAATGAAAGTCGGATTTGGGGAAGAAGAGAAGATTCCCATCCTGTTAATTCCGCTGATTATTTTTGGAACATGGCTATCTCACTTATTTGGAGGTAGTGCAGGACGAGAAGGTGTGGCAGTGCAGCTAGGTGCTACCATTGCCAATAACTTAGGAAGAGCATGGAAGATCAAAGGCAAGCAAAGGATTCTTGTATTGACTGGTATGGCGGCGGGATTTGCAGGATTATTCCAGACACCGCTTACTGCGGTATTTTTTGCAATGGAAGTCATGGTGGCAGGGGTGGTTTGTTATGATGCCCTATTTCCAGCCATGATTGCAGCATGGATTGCCAGTACTACGTCTCATCTGTTAGGGCTTGAGAAATTTTCAGTAGTAATTCCAGGAGAGATGGTATGGAACGTAGGAACCATCGTAAAAGTTGTAATCATCGCGATTGTTTTTGGTGTGGTTGGTGGAGGCTTTGCCTTCTTACTGAAAAATGCGAAGAAGAAAGTAGAACAGATAACGATTGCGCCAATCAAACGGATTTTCCTCATTGGCTCCCTATTGGCAGTCCTTTTCCTTGTGCTGCATATGGGAAGGTATTCAGGACTTGGAACGAATCTGATTGCTGCAAGTTTTGATGGGAAACCAATCTATTGGTATGACTGGGCGCTAAAAGTGTTGCTTACGGTAGCAACATTGGCAGTAGGGTACCAAGGAGGAGAAGTAACACCGCTGTTTTCCATTGGAGCCAGCCTTGGAATCGTACTAGCGACGATATTTGGTCTTCCACTTACGTTAGTTGCGGCATTAGGATATGCAGCCGTATTTGGAGCAGCAACCAATACGATTCTTGCACCAATCTTGATTGGAGTAGAAGTATTTGGGGGAAGCAATATGATTGCATTCGTAGTCGTGTGTACCATTGCCTATATCTGCAATGGCAGACAGACAATCTATGGAGCGCAAAAATCCTACCAGTTTGAAGAAAATAAGATGATTTAGCAACAGAGGGGAGCGGAAAGAATGACCGCTTCCTTTTTGCATAGGAAAGTGCATGTATTGTGCTGCACAACGATTTGTATCTTATAGGGAGTTATGATACGATGGATATAGAAAATGAAAGCAAGACGGGTGTATTAAAAAATACGATTTCTTTTGGCATCAGCAGAACAAAGTTATATGTAGCAAGATTTCTTACGCAGTTAATTGTACTTGTAGCAGCA
>CALZJY010000103.1 GCA_945787925.1 uncultured Anaerosporobacter sp.
GCCTCTTTCTTGTTATGTATTGCCTCATACAATTGAAGCAGCCCCTGTCGATTATACTTATATCGTCTTGTAATAGAATATAAAAACTGTTTTTGGTGTTCTTGCAGATACTTTTCCTGATCCAAGTAATCATTTACTAATAACTTTGTATATTCTGCTTTTGTGCGTATTTTTTCGCTTTTCACCCATTTACCTCCTTTTTATGTAATATTTTTCCACATATTATTATAATTCATTTATCTTCAATATCAACTTAATACATAGATTTTAGTACTAATTCCCCATAACGAGAAGAAACACGCTTTGCGAGTTTCTCTCGTTATCGCGACAGTCGCCAAGGTCATGCAAGCAGGACTTTGGCTCGTTGTTCGCGTAAATAAAAAAATCGGATATCAGACCGAAAACTGATATCCGATTCCCCAAACTGTTTTTAAATACTTTGGTTTCTTCTTATCCTCTTCAATTTTTTCTCGAAGTCGTTTTACATACACCATAATCGTATTATCATCTACCACAGAATCATTCCATACCATCTCATATAGTTGTTCCTTCGTATACACACGATTTGGATGTTCTAAAAATACCTTTAACAACATTTTTTCTTTTCCTGTAAGGTCTAATACTTCCTCGTTTTTTGAAATCACAAGGGTAGACTTATTCATTCGGAACGGTCCAACTACAAGGTCAGTCTCCTTTTCCTCCTGATAGAAATTGTTTCTGCGAATGATTGCCTTCAGCTTAGAATTTAGAAAATGTATGCTAAATGGCTTCGTAAGGTAATCGTCTGCCCCCAATCCTAACGCCAGAATCTTATCATGTTCGGTATCTTTTCCACTAATTACGATTACCGGAGTATAATCCTTATTACTTCGAATTCTTCCCAACAATTCAAACCCATCAATCATTGGCATCAATAGATCCAATATAATCGCATGATATCGATTGTCTTTTATACAATAACTTGCTTACTCCAATTCAAATCTACTGCGAATTACTAGAAGGAGAACTAAGTGATAACGAAGAACTTTCTGATTATCTAAATGAAATTAATCAGGCAGTAAATGAGTGTAAGACGGTGGCCAATCAATTGTTAAATTTCGGGCGCAATCATACAACTTCTTCCTCTAATGCAAAATTCGATAGTGTGGAAGTAATTCGAGGACATATTAAACGCCTCCGCTCCTCTCTTCCAAATTCGATTGAATTAGTGAGTAAACTTCCTGACACCGCAGTCTTTCTTTGCGGAGAACGGTTACAGCTTGTTCAGCTTCTATTTAATCTTTGTATTAACAGTATTCATGCGATGGAACAGTCTGGTGGTACCCTTACTATTTCTTATTCTACGGAAGGAGAAGAAGCAATTCTGAATATTTCTGACACGGGAAGTGGAATGTCAGAAGAAACCAAAAAACACTTATTTAAATCGGGGTTTACAACAAAAAAAGAAGGCATGGGAAATGGTCTTGGTTTAGCCATCGTGTGTAAGATTGTTGATCAATTCGACGGAAAAATCACATTTACAAGCATAGAAAACATCGGCACAACGTTCACAATTCGCTTTCCAACTTGCGAAAATTGTTAAATTCTGAACAAATATTAAGATTTGAGTCAGAATTTATTCAGATGTCCCTTTTATAATAAGATTTGTATTATTATGATTTATATAGGAGAGGAAATACTATGAGAAGAAAATTTGCGATTGTTCTTACTTCAGCAATGATGTTATCTCTTGCTGCTTGCGGCACTCAAGATAACGCATCTGGAAGCAAATTTAAAGCTGGTACTTACGAAGGTACTGCAAAAGGTTTTGGTGGCGACATCAAAGCAACAGTTACTTTATCAGGAGATAAAATTGAAAAAATCGAAGTAACTGGAGATAAAGAAACACAAGGAATCGGTTCTGTAGCCGTTGAAAAACTTCCTGCGAAAATGTTAGAAACACAAACAGTTAACGTGGATGGCGTTTCTGGTGCAACTGCATCCAGTGGTGCTATTATAACAGCTGTAACTAGCGCATTCGAAAAAGCTGGTGTAGATGTTTCTAAATTACAAGCAGTTGAATCTGATAAAAAAGAAGCAACAAAAGAAACTTTAAACGTTGACACAGTTGTAGTTGGTGCTGGTGGTGCTGGTATGACTGCTGCTCTTGAAGCAAAAGCTGCTGGTATGAACGTAATCATCGTTGAAAAAGCATCTTACTCAGGCGGTAATACTTCTAGAGCAACTGGTGGTATGAACGCTGCTGAAACAAAAACTCAAAAAGCTCTTAACGTAAACGACACTGTAGATCAATTCGTAAAAAACACTATGGCTGGGGGATACAACAAAAACAACGAAAAATTAGTTAGAAAAATGTGTGAAGAATCTTCTAACGCAATCGATTGGTTAGCTGAAATCGGCGCTCCATTAACAGACTTATCTTTCTCTGGTGGTGCTACAAACAAACGTATCCACAGACCTGAAGATGGTTCTGGCGTAGGTGCTTTCTTAGTAAAAGCTTTCAACAAAAACATCGAAGAAAAACAAATCCCTGTTTACTACGATACAGAAGCTACTAAAATCTTAACAGATGATAAAGGTGCTGCTGTAGGTATTGAAGCAAAAAGCGAAGATAAAGTTTACACTATCAACGCTAAATCTGTAATCTTAGCAACTGGTGGTTTCGGTGCTAACGAAGAACTTTATACAAAATACAAACCACAACTTAAAGGTTATGTAACAACAAACGTTTCTACAATCACTGGTGACGGTATCATCATGGCTACTGAAATCGGTGCTAACACAGTAGATATGGAACAAATCCAAATCCACCCAACTGTAGAACAATCTACAAGCCTTTTAATCACTGAATCCGTTCGTGGTGATGGTGCAATCTTAGTTAACAAATCTGGCGTTCGTTTCGGTGACGAATTAAGAACTCGTGACGTTGTTAGTGCTTCTATCATCGAACAAGAAGATTCTTTCGCTTACTTAATTTTTGATCAACAATTAAGAGACGAATTAAAAGCTGTTGAAAAATACATTGAAAACGGTATCGTAACTACAGCTGACTCTGTTGAAGAATTAGCTAAAAAAATCGGTTTAGATGAAAAAACTTTATCTACTACTGTTTCTACTTGGAACAAAGCTGTAGCAGATAAAAAAGATGCTGAATTCGGAAGAAACACTGGTATGGATCACGACATCTCTGTTGGACCATTCTATGCAATCAAGATCGCTCCTGGTGTTCACCATACAATGGGTGGTCTAGAAATCAACGAAAAAGCGGAAGTAATCTCTAAAGACGGAAACGCTATTCCTGGTCTTTTCGCAGCTGGTGAAGTTTGTGGTGGTATCCACGGTGGTAACCGTATCGGTGGTACTGCTGTAACTGACATCGTAGTATTCGGTCGTATTGCTGGTACAACTGCTGCTGATTACACAAAATCTTTAAAATAATATTTTAAATTGTTTCATTTAATACTCCTTACCCAAAAGGGCTAGATACACGCAAGTATCTAGTCCTTCTTGTTTATATTCTGCTCTTCTTCATAGCGCAAAGCCGCTTTCTAATCTCTGCTTCTTCTATCGCATCCTTATAATAGCTACTACATAGATTCATTTCCCCATTTACGGAAACCACTCCAATCGTCTGTTTTGTAGCAGGCGATGCTGGGGGAATGAACATCACATGCCTCATATATGGATTTTCAAACCTCCCTAGGTTGGTAATACTTAACCCTTTTTGCTTGCCAAACCCAAACATTCCATTTCCTACGAAATAAGCAGTCTTACTTTCCAGTCCACCTAAGCCTGCAATTGCTGCAGCATCTTGCAAACTCTGATCCATTGCCAAATAACAAGCAAGTACCAACATGCATTTCTTATTGTCATTCTTGCTTTTTGCCACTAATCTATGTACTTCTTTTGCTTTCTGGATTTCATCCGTTGTATGACTCTTGCAGACGATTCCCATGGCAGATGCATAATTTCCTAAAGCCCCTTTCATGCCACCATCCTTCTCGTAGACCCGAACCTTTAAGCCACCCTGTTCGAATACGTTCCAACTCTCTTTTTGAGCCTTCTTGTAGTCCGTCCAAATCTCTGCTTGACCATCTAGTATACTCCATTCAATCCTAGATGTAGTTCGTTCCCGATAATAGAGCTTTTCACTCTGTCCTTCCCTTGCAATTACACTCCGCAAAAATGGATGTGCTTGCGAAAGCTTCTGAATTGTCATTTCAAGCCTTTCTTCGTCCAGCCTACCATTTAACCAAAATGTAATTCCAAATTGCATATTAGGGCACATAAAATGTGCTCATTCTGATCGGATATATACATTCTCCATGTTCTTCCCCCTTATCCATCTTCTATTTTTTCTTATAACCTCTTACATTCTAATATCCAATTAAAAAAGCCAGAAATCAAGTGTTTTCTTGACCTCTGGCCATTTCTTATATGATTTGAACTACTAGTGCAATATTCACCACATCTCTAGATGATTCTTGTAATTGCTGATATTCCACTCTTACCCTATCCCGCTCTCTAAGATTACGGAATGCAATTGGTCTACGGTTCCTATCTAAAAATCGTGTATTATTATCTACAAAGAAACGAATCCGATTTCCTCGGTCATCACGATCCCTTCGGTCATCGTCACGATCACGTCCTGTTTCCCGTAAGGTAAACCGGTCTCCCCTGAAGTCAAGATCTACGATTCGTCCTTCTACTGATTGGTTCTGACGTCTTCTCGCATTCACGATTAAAATGAATACATTTGCCTGTGGTGGTTCGCTAAATGTCATCCTAGAAGAAATCAGCGCATTCACTCGCATTCCTGGACGTAATGCATTTACGTCCACTGGTCTCCCAAAATTATCTTGAATCTTTGTTGTCCTTGTTACTACAAGAACCATTCTCTGCCTACGTCCTCTTGGACCGCCAGCTTGAAATGGCTGCTCATAGGTAATTGTAAGATGCGTGTTCCTTCGATCTTCTCGAATAGACTCAATCACTGCATCATTTATAAAAATCACTTGATTCTGCCCAAATGGCAAATCCAATTGATAATAAATCAGTTCCGGATTACTACTCTCTATCTCCATTTGTTCCCTCTTTTTCTTTTATCCCTATATCATATTATGGTACTGCGAAATGTGTTACCTTATTTATAATAGTCATATTCTCCGATTGAGCCATATTTCTGTACCCTGTTAAACTCCGAGAAACATGATTTAAAATGAATATATACAGGCGTGTTTACAAGCTCAGGATTCTCAATAAAAAACGAACGATCTGCCTGATAGATTGCAGCAAGTGCTAAAGGCATTTCCTTTGTAAAAATTTGATTCCGAAATTCTGCTTTCTTCCTATCTCGATTTAATTCTACTAATACTTCACCATATAAGATAACTCTGCCTCGATACTTTTCCCAACGAAGGATTACTTCATCCCGTAATTCATCAATTCGATCTTGTGCAATCTCCATTCCAACTACTACGAATAAATCTGCTGTCTCATCCGAATGTGTCATCGTATACGTCCTTCCATACACTGGACTACAGTCCATAACACAGTCCCTATATTGGAGCCATACCCTATTAGGGGAAAATTCTTGCATAATCGTCCTCTTTTCTATTCTTTGCACTCTTATACTATATGTGCTTGCTTTTAAATACGTGAACACCAAAGTGTGCAAGAAAAAAAGCTTTTGCTCAGAGGATTCTCTCCTCCTTGAGCAAAAACTCTCTCCACATTTTTAATAATAAATTTTTACTGTTTTATATCTCACGCCCCATTGGTTTGTTTTTGAATGAGAATTCATGTAAATATCAATCGTTCTGCCTTTTACACCTGTATCTTCTGCAATATACGTATGGCCATCGATGACAACCTTGCTTCCTAGTGGAATCACTCTACGGTCTACCGCAATTGTTCTACCTGCTATTGCTCTTCTACCAGATGCTGTCCTTGTTCCATAACCACCACTACATCCTCTACATGGACAATATGCAGTACATTTTACACGCATTGTTCTATAGCGTCCAGATTTCTTTGTTTGTTTTGTTACTTTCTTTACTGTTACTTTACAGCTTACTGTTTTCTTTGTCTTTACAACATATGCTCTAATTGTAGCTGTTCCGGCCTTTCTTGCCCTTACAACACCATTACCACTTACGGAAGCAACCTTACTATTGCTCGTTTTCCAAATGACTTTGCTTTTTCCTGCATTCTTTAAGAAAGATTTCATATTCGTACTCTTACCAACATTTAGCGTTATGTATTTTTTAGAAAAACTAACAGGGTTAGATTTCGCATCAACTTTTGTACTAGCACCTACTGTAACGATCATAAGAAGTGCCATCATAAAACTGATTAATTTCTTCATAGTTTTTCCCCTTTCTTACAATGCATTAACTTTGCATAACAAGAGTATTACACTTTTACCATAATTTGTAAATAGTTATTTAAGACTTTTAACAATTTATTAACATTTATCTCCAACTACAGCAACAAAGTGTGCAATAAAAAAAGCCTAGAAATACGCTTCCCAGGCTCTTTTCTTCATTCTCATTATTTACATTTTATTTACACTTCCACGGATTCGTAACCAAATCACATACGCCAAAATACAGCCTAAAACGGCTGTGATTAACTGCGTCACAGAGAAGGTAACCTTTGCCGTTGATAAGATAATATCTAATTTTTTCTTTGGAACATTGATATGGCTGCTTAACATTGGTAACAAGATAAGTACGATGGAGATTCCCATAAATGCCGCTTTGGCTATGGCACCTACTCCCATGCCTATGATTACTCTCTTTTCTTCCGACATCGTCTTTGCTGCCACTCTTCTTTGGAATAACGCTATACCGATTGCTAGTAATGCATTTCCAATCATGATGCAAGGAATTACTGCTGGTATTCCTGATGTGATTGGGGATGGACTGATAAAAAACGAAGTAATTGG
>CALZJY010000104.1 GCA_945787925.1 uncultured Anaerosporobacter sp.
ACCGCTAACACCTTTGCATATCCTTCTTTGATTCGATCAAAGAAAGCATGTTTAATCTCTTTTGTATTCTTCATAAGCCCTGCCGCCATCATTGGCACGAACGTAAGCGCCACTAATAAGCTTGCTCCTAATGTAAATGCAATGGTAAGGGCAATGTCTACGAATAACTGTTTTGTAATACCATCCGTAAAAATAATCGGTGCAAATACACAAACCGTCGTAAGGGTAGATGCCGCAATGGCTCCTGCCACCTGACGTGCCCCTTCTACTGCCGCCTTCTTCACCGAATATCCTTCACTACGAAGACGGTAGATATTTTCGATTACAACGATAGAGTTATCCACCAACATACCGATTCCTAATGCCAGCCCCGATAAGGAAATGATATTTAAGGATACTTTTGAGAAATACATTAACACGATGGCAAAGACCACGCTCAATGGAATGGAGCATGCAATCACTAGGGTTGGCTTAATCGCCTTTAAGAAAATTAATAAGATCATGATTGCAAGAATCGCACCAACCACCATATTTTCTAATACGGATTGTACGATAATGTCGATATAGACCCCTTGGTTCATCAAGACATTGATGTCCAATTTCTTATCGGCCTTTTGTAAGGATTTAAATTTTGTCTGTAATCGTTTGGTTACATCTCCCGTGGAGTATCCTGTCTGCTTTTCAATGGAAAGCATGATCGCCGCATTACCATTTACCTTCGAATAATTCTGGATTTCCTCTTCTTTTAAGGAAACATCTGCAACATCGCATAAACGGATTGGATCGATTCCTTCCATTCCAAGATCGACCAATACTAGATTCTGCAAGTCTTTTACAGAAGACACCTTGTCTCCTACACGTACTAAATAACGGTCTTGTCCCTCTCCTGCATATCCTGCCGGCATGGAGAAGTTCTGTGCCATTAGGATTTTGTTTAAATTATCAATCGTCAAAATCGCATCTAAGTCCGTAGACTCTTTTGCAGATTCCTTAGAGGTATCTAATTGCTTCTTTCCTTCTTGTAGCTGAACTGTTGCATCTTCTAGCTTCGCAGATGTCTTACTCATCTGAAGCATGTTTTCCATCTGTGTCTGGTTAAGCTTTTCATATGCATCATCTAGAGAAACCTTTCCAGACGCAATCTGACTTTGTGCAGACTCAAGATTTTTTATTCCTACATTGATTTTAGTCAGGTTCTTGCTCAATCCCGCAATGATATTGGGAATGTCTTTATAACTGTTTAGTTTTACGCCGCTTTGCTCAGCTAATAATGAGCTTTGTGCAACAAGCTGTGCATTTAATAATTCTAGCTCCACTTTCTGTTTTTCAAGCAATACTGCTTTTTCTAGTAAATCCTTTGTCTTATCTACATTGATTTCAGTTAACTGTATTGAACCTCCAGTTTCCTTCTCAAGCTTCTTAATGGAACCCTCGAGCTTCGATGCATTTTGATAGACGTCTTGCAAATTTGTAATTGCAGCGTTGATGGATGCCTTGCTCTCTTTTAACTTCGCAAGCTGATTGGCCAACTCTTGTTCTTTCTTTGCAAGTTCAATCTTATTATTTACAATCTTATTTACACCAGAGCTTACCTTGTCAGATAATTGTTTTTCACCATCCGATAGCTGCTGTTTTCCATCACTAATCTGTTTTTCGGTCTCGTCTAGCTTTGACTCTGCATCCTTAAACTTTTCATCAATCTTTTGCTGAATCTTCTTATTCAACTTATCTATGTTCTTTTGGTTCATTATCACTTGCACTTCTTGTCCAAGAGTGCCAGTTGCTGTTGCGCTTGCAACCCCTTCCACACTCTCGATTGCTGGAACCAATTGATTCTTCACATATTCGGTAACCTCTGTCTGTCCCATTCCCTTTACATTGGCTGCCGCAATCATGATCGGCATCATATCTGGATCTAACTGCATCACGGTTGGTGATCCTACGTTATCCTTCCAATTGCCTTTGATTTGATCTAACTTTTGCTGTATCTCAATTAAAACCGAATCCATATTGGTATCCTGTTCATACTCTAAAATTACAACAGAATAATTATCATACGAAGTAGAACGTACTCTCTTAATATTTGAGGTTGTGGCCATAGCTGCTTCGATTGGCGAAGAAACATCTCTCTCCACTTCCTCTGGACTTGCTCCGCTATCCGTCGTCATAATCAGAGCATAGGGAAGGTCCATATCTGGCAACAAGTCTGTGGTCATACGTGTAAAAGACACGAATCCTAAGACCAATACCAATACAACCCCAACCAATACCGTATACGGCTTTTTAACGCTAAATTTGGATATCAATCTAATCCCTCCTCATATGTAGTGCCCATTTTATGGCCCCATTTAGTTTACACTTTCTGCGACTTATTAACAATAGAATTTGCATTTTTTTATTTTTCTTTTACAAAATAACAAAAGGCGTGAAGATTTTACTCTCCACGCCTTTTGTCTTACATTTCAACTGCTTCTAATTCATCTAAAGAAATTCCGCCAAAGTCACGTTGAAATACGTCACGATCAAATGCATTTTCTTGTTTTGCAATAATTGTTGTACATACCGCGTCACCTGTGATGTTTACTGCTGTTCTAGCCATATCAAGGATACGGTCGATACCCATAATTAATGCTACCCCTTCTACTGGAAGTCCAACGGAGCTTAATACCATGGATAACGTAATTAAGCCTACGGATGGAACACCAGCAGTACCGATGGATGCTAACGTTGCTGTTGCGATTACTGTAATGTAATCCACTGGAGTTAATGCAATTCCAAATGCTTGTGCAATAAATACGACTGCAACCCCTTGCATAATGGAAGTACCATCCATGTTAACCGTTGCTCCTAATGGGATTGTAAAGGAAGAAATCTTTTGAGAAACACCCATTTTTTTATTTAATGTTTCAATTGTTAAAGGAATTGTCGCATTGGAAGATGCTGTTGAGAATGCAAATCCCATAACTGGTGCGAATTTCTTTAAGAATGTGAATGGGTTTAATCCTGTAAATCCTTTTAAGAAGGACATATATACGATTCCACATTGAAGTGCTAATGCTGCTAATACGGCAACCATGTATTTTAACATTGGCACGAATGCATCAAAGCCTAATTCAGAGAATGTTTTCGCGATCAAACAGAACACGCCGACTGGTGCCACTTTCATTACGAAAGAAGTCATAAGCATCATAATGGCATTGCCTTCTTCACAAAGTTTTGCAACTGTTTTCGCTTTATCTCCTAGATGTGCGATTACTACACCTACAAATAACGCAAAGAAGATTACTTGAAGCATTGTTCCTTTTCCAAGTGCTTCAAATGGGTTCTTTGGAATGATATCTAATAAGGTATCCGCTAAGCCTTTTGTTTCTGAAATCGTAACTTCGGCTTGTTGTACCTTAGACATATCTAACCCTCTTCCTGGGTTGATCATGTTTGCTACCAATAATGCTACCGCTACTGCAAGCGCTGTCGTTGCCATGTAAAATACTAGTGTCTTGATTCCCACTTTACCGATTTGCTTTGTATCATCAATTGCTAAAATCCCGCAAATTAGTGAGAAGAATACTAATGGTACTACTAACATCTGCATCATTCGGATAAATCCTTGTCCTACTACATAAAACACACCGTTCACTAACAATGTATCTTTTATGTATCCAGAAGGCACCCACATATTTAGAACTACACCTAGGAATGCACCAGCGAGTAGTGCAACAAAGATCATAGTCGTCAAACTCATTTTCTTTTTCATTTGTCTTATCTCCTGTCTATTTTTTTCGTTTTCGTTACATCTGTCTCTAACTATACACGACTATTTTCGACTTGTCAATAGATTGTATACAATTATACAAGTATAATCCATTTTATACCACGGCCACTATTTTTTCAAAAGTGCTTGAAATTAAAGAAAACGAAGGGGTTTTCGCCTCTTCGTTCTCTTAACTATACGCAATTATATTTTTATTTTGTACAATTGTATACAATCATCTCTCATGTTCTATTTTTTAATTTTTGCCCCTTCTGGAAGCGCACCCATTACGACTGCCTCCCATGGCTTTCCGATGACTGGATCAAGTACTACGATTTTTCCTTTGTCCTCTTCCCTACGGATCAAACGTCCACATCCTTGTTTCAGCTTTAATCCCATTTCAGGAAAATCTACGGTTACGACAGGATCTTCTCCTCTCTCGATTGCTTCTTTTCTCTGCATTTCAATCAGCGGGTCCTTTGCCGATAGTGGAAGGTTCCAAATGACTACTAACGTAAGGGCATCCCCTGGTACGTCCATGCCTTCCCAAAAATCCGTTCCGATTAAGACTGACGTCTCGTCTTCTTTAAATGTACGAACAAGATATCCACGATCTGCCTTGTCTTCCCATAATAGTTCGAATGGGAATTCTACTTGTTCTAACGCTTTTCGGATCTTTTTCAGCTCACGCATGGAATCTGTTAATACAAGTGCCCTGCCGCCATTTTGTTTTAAGATGGAGGCTAACACGCCATACTTATTCTTTACTTGTGGAAGATATACCGTCACTTGGTTTTCCATATCAAATGGACTCCCAATCGTAGAAGAAGATGGATTCTTCGCTCCAATCGTAGAAGCCAGGTAAGAGAAATCTCCATCATTACTTAAGGTTGCAGAAGTAAAGATGACTGGAATTCCTTTTTGGTATAACTGCTTATTCAGCATTTCCCCTGTGTTTCTTGGTACTACCCAAAACGTTCCCGTCTTTTGTTCCATCCAGGAAATGATTTCGTTCGAGCGGTTTCTGACAAAACGGCTTAATGCAATCATGGCACGCTCGATTTGTCCTTCAAACGCTTGTAACTGCGTTGGGGATAAGGATTCCATATACAGCTCTTGTTCGATTTGCAATTCTAATAATAAACGGTCTAATGTCTTATGGAACACTTCTGCTGCCTTTAATACCGGTGGCACGATTCGAATGCTGTTTCGTTTTCCACCATCATTTGGCACTAAGCATTGTCGTAATGTTTCAAAAAAGGCGTCAGATGCCTTTCCTACATATCCTGTAATGACTGCTAAGGACTCTCTTGCTCCTTGAATTTCCTCAATTGCTGCAACCATGCCGTCGATTTCTTCTCGGTTAATCTGCCATCCTGCCTGCATTGCCGCAGGAAGAAGGATACGGTGTCCCTCATCAAAAATGACTGCCGAATAGTTTGGAAGGATTGGTGTCTTTCCATTGGCGATACGGTCTTCCCTCGTCCATAAATCATGGAAGAACGTTTCATGGTCTACGATTAGCAAGTCTGTCGTTCCACGATACGCTTCTCTTGCCTTTACTAATTTACAATACCCACGGTTTGGACAGATATCACATGGCATGGACTCTTCCCATTTCATTCGTTTCCAAATATAATCTGGAATCGTTGGCATTTCCGAACGTTCTCCTAACTTCGTCGTTGCCAGCCAGTCATTGATTTCCTTGGACATTTCTCCAAAGCCTTCGGTATTCTCTTCAATACGCACATCACATATATATTGGTTCGGGTCTTTTGCCATGCGGACATCGACCTCTAATCCTAACAATCTAGAAAGCGTCTGCACATCCCCTCCCTCTGCTGCAAGCTGCTCTTGTAAGGCACTTGTCGCACAAGCGATGACTACTGGCTTCCCTGTATGTCTTGCGTAAGGAATCGCGGATAATAAATACGCAAATGTCTTTCCTGTCCCAAGCCCTGCTTCTGCAAAATGCACCTTCTTATTGCACATGGCTTCGGCTACTTGAAATGCTGTATAAATCTGTTCGTCCCTTACTTCATATCCATGCTCTGGTAACTCGTCGTATAAGACGTCTCCAATCCAGTCTACTAATTTTTGTTGAAATTCTTCATTTCTCGCATATTCAAACGGTTGCTTCACTCTTGCACACATGTTGTTTCTCCAATCTCTTGTCTCTTCCTTAAGAAGTATTTACGAAATGTATGAAAAAACGCACCAAATCCCCTTATCTTTTTCAGACAAGAGGATTTGGATACGAATCGATTCTATATTCGTTACTCTATTGATTCAGTATACTGAAAAATAAAACCAGATGCAACCTTATATGCTTTGTTGGAAACGAAATACATGTTGTAGATCGTATTTTTGTTTGACTATCAATAACCAAGGCCCTTCTACCACTCACTACGCTTTTTTATACGAAACTCTTCAGATATGCAAATACATTTTTCATATTAAATAATCCATATCCCCAAATTGGATTTGGATACTCTAAATTATCTTCTCGAATTGCTCCGCGAATCAGGTAACTCTTTACATCTCCGGAATCCATCATCACATCATTATTCTGAATGACACCCCATTCTAACAACTGCGCAATTCCACCCACTGCAAGGGCCGCCGCAAAGCTAGAACCTGACCGTACGCCAAGAATTGTTGGAACATCCACTCCTGGCACTGCCAAGTCTGGCTTGATTGCTCCATTCAAACTATATCCTCTGCCAGATTGGTCACTTACATTCATGTTCCTCGAATCATACGCAACTACCGTAATACTTTGGTCGCAATAAGCAGGATTTACAATGGTTGAATATGGATTTGGGCGTGAAAACGTTACTTTGCTAGACAAAAACTCAGTAATTGGTAGATACAGATCGTACTGGCCACCTATCATATTTGCCTGATTCTCTACAATAACTTCCCATACTCCAGGGCCAGGATCTATAATTCGTATCTCTACGAGCAGTCGTCCCGTATTCTGTTCAATCGCCAAGGCATCAAACAAAACCGTACTACCACTTCGCTTATAACGCACCGTCTGACTCTTCTTTCCCCGTAAGACTGCCGTCGGAGTCACCTCTCCCTGTGGAGAACGAACACTTACTCCAAACAAATATGGCGTCTGTCCCCAGAACTCAACCATAAATCCTTTCATCTTTTTTTTAATTTTCCATTAACATGTAGTATAATTTAATA
>CALZJY010000105.1 GCA_945787925.1 uncultured Anaerosporobacter sp.
AAATAGCTTCTGAAGCACTCCTACCACAAATAGAATATATACATATCCTGGAGGATAGTCGGTAAATACCTCTTCCGTATAAAACCCTCTAAATCCGACTTCTACTGCTCTGTTTGCCCAACTGTAAAAACAGTTCATATCCGTTGCAAACCCGACATAGAGACTACAACAAATCACTTTTATCACAAAACTGATTCCAAGTACTTCTGCAATTCCCAATCCTCCATAAGAGGCATTGCTCTTACCTGGTTCTAGCATATACTTCGGATGCAAGAAGTTTTGATATACCAAAAGAAATAATAAAACACTTCCTAATGATAGTAAATTCATATATACCATTTTCTTCTGACCCTTTCTTTTTACTGTTTTGACAACATTCTGTTTTTTCATTTTACCTATTTTGCCCAAATAAGTAAAGTACCTGGAAACACAATGTTCCCAGGTACACAAAAAATTCATATTTATGAAATTGTACTATTCTTATACAGTAACAACTTTGATCATGTTTGTACGGCCTTCTTTACCAGATGGTACACCAGCAGTTAATACTACAGTATCATCTTTTTCAACATAACCAAGTTCAACAGCTTTTTCTACTGCTGTGTCAAGTAATTTATCAGTATCGTTTTCTAAATCGATACGAACTGGAGTTACACCCCAATAGATTTGCATTCTACGTAATGCAGCTTCGTTTGGAGATAAACCAACGATAGAAGCTTCTGGCTTGAATTTAGATAACATTCTAGTTGTATAACCAGACATAGAGCTTGCAACGATTGCTTTAGATTGTAAAGTATGAGCTGTAGCAACGCTTGAGTAGCAGATTGCAGAAGAGATACCTCTTGAACGGTGATGTTGTTTTTCATCGATGAAGTAATCGTAATCTAAGTTTTCTTCTGTTTCTCTTGCGATGTTAGCCATCATACGAACTGCTTCTACTGGATATTTACCCATTGCAGTTTCACCAGATAACATGATTGCATCTGTACCATCATAGATTGCGTTAGCAACGTCAGTAACTTCCGCTCTAGTTGGTCTTGGGTTACGGATCATAGAATCTAACATTTGAGTTGCAGTGATAACTGGTTTGTAAGCATCGTTACATTTTTTGATGATTGCTTTTTGCATTTTTGGTACGCTTTCAACAGGTACTTCTACACCAAGGTCACCACGAGCTACCATGATACCATCAGATTCTTTGATGATTTCATCGATGTTGTCGATACCTTCTTCATTTTCGATTTTGGAAATGATTTGGATATCTGCATTGTATTCATCTAAGATTGCACGAATATCTCTAACCGCTTGAGCATTTCTTACGAAAGAAGCAGCGATGAAGTCAACACCGTTTTCGATACCGAAGATGATATCTTCTCTATCTTTTTCAGTGATACCAGGAAGGTTGATGTTTACGCTAGGGATGTTAACACCTTTTCTGTTTCCTAAAGAACCACCGTTAACAACTTCACAGATTACGTCTGTTGCAGTTACTTCTTTAACTAATAATTCAATTAAACCATCATCGATTAAGATTCTGTTACCAGCTTTAACATCTTCAACGATTTGATCATAAGTTACAGAAACGATTTCTTTATTACCAATGATATCTCTGATTGTTAAAGTGAATGTTTGTCCAGCTTCTAATTCAACTTTTTCATCGTTTTCAAGTAATTTTGTACGAATTTCTGGTCCTTTTGTATCAAGTAATAATGCAACAGGAACGCCAAGTTCTTCACGAACTTTTTTGATTGTTTTAATCTTTTCTAATTGTTCTTCATGAGTACCGTGAGAAAAGTTAAGTCTTGCAATGTTCATACCATTTGCAATAAGTGCTTTTAATTGTTCTGGTGTACTGGAAGATGGCCCAACAGTACAAATAATTTTAGTCTTCTTCTTCATATATTCCTCCAAGTTATCAACACTAAACTTTACTAAGTCAGTTTTAGTATGTCCAGTAAAAAGTAAAAAGATAAAGTTTTATTTCCCACCAAGACCATGTCGAAATCTCAGCGAGGTTTTATTTTTTATCTTAATGCCTTTTCACATGTTCGTGCGTAAATAGATGTTCCGAACAATATTCATAATTGCCTTCACATCTTGAACAGTATCGAAAATCCAAGTTCGGATCATCAAGTTCTGTCCTTCCACAAATGTAGCATCTATGACGCGGACCACTTGTGTTTGCATTACGCATTTGTTCTTTATATTTAATCTTTCGTCGTACTTGCTTCGCAGAAAAATGACTTCTTTTTCTTGTTGCGAAGAAGAATATGGCAAAATTTAATAAAGCGACGAAAATAGCAACTCCTCCAGGGAATACTCCCCTCCTAATCATCTGTACCATATCAATTACTAGTTCTGCCGCATAGAAAATCCCAAGATACTTCATCTTAATCGGAATAATAAATTGGAATAATACTACTGTTTCTGAAAACACAAAACAGCATACCATGATTAATGACATATTGATGTAGTTTAATCCAAATAACGCAAACAGCTGAGAATAGAATCTCGCTACCTTTTCCGTTCCAGGAACTACATATATAATTAGTGCAGCTAGTATATTTAATATAATTCCGGAAAGATAAAACAAGTTAAATCTTGCTGCTCCCCAGACACCTTCTAGGTTCTTTCCAAAATAGTACATAAAATAAAGAGTCACTGCTGTAAACAATAAACCAATACCCTCTATGCTAGTTGACATACCAGGTACTATTATAAATGTTACTAATCTCCAAATTTGTTTATAGCGAATTATGCTATACATATCTAATGTCAGATAACTCAAAAGTCGTGGAGACAGTATTTGAATCACAAGACCAACCACTTGACATATTACTATATAATACATCAGATTGTGAATTGCATATTTGCTTATCTTGCGCTCCAATTTTTCAAACAAACTCATATTATACCCACCCTTCGTTATAAAACTTTTGGGTTTCTTTTTTCTAATTATGAATACTATTAGAATAAATCTTTCTTAGCAAAGATATATGCAACAATTCCGGTAAACACAAAGGTTCCCGCAATTACGATATAAAATCCATATGGAGCATGAGTAAGCGGCATGCGCTCAAAGTTCATTCCATAGAAGCTCGCAATCATTGTCGGAATTGACAATACGATTGTTACTGTTGCTAAGAATTTCATAACGATGTTCAAATTGTTTGAGATAACCGACGCAAAGGCATCTGTCATACCACTTAAGATTCCACTATAAATATTGGACATCTCAATGGCCTGCTTGTTCTCGATGATAACATCCTCAAGCAGTTCCGTATCCTCTGGATATTTCTTAATACTTTCGGTCTTCATAAGTTTTTCAAGCACGACTTCGTTAGAACGTAAAGAGGTTGTAAAATACACAAGGCTTTTCTCTAACTCAAGTAGCTCAAATAACTCTCGATTCTTTGTAGATTGATGTAATTTGTGTTCAATTTCCTCACTCTTATGATCAATGATTCGTAAGTACTGTAAGAATACAGTAGCATTCTTATACAGAATCTGTAAAATGAATCTTGTCTTCATATGAGTATAGAATCCTTTTACCCTTCCATCCATAAAGCTCTTTAATATAGAAGTTTCTTCAAGGCAAACCGTAATGATTGCTTCCTTGGCAATAATGATACCAAGTGGAATCGTAATATGCCGATCCTTTCCATTACGTTCTTCTAAAGATGGAATATCGGCTAATACTAACGTATAGTCATCTTCCACTTCAAGTCTGGATCGTTCTTCTTCATCCAGAGGAGCTCTTAGGTGATCAATATCAATATTATATCGTTCGGATACATCTAATAATTCCGATGCACTAGGATTAGTTAAGGCGATCCAGCATCCCTCTTCAGGTTCATTCAGCTTATGGATAGCCCCATCGTATGTTTTAAAAATTTCTATCATAACGCTCTCCTTACTACCCAAAAATATAAGCAGTAAGCAGGCTTCATGCTAACAAAATAGTTTTCTGCATTAAGAAAAGTCGGCTATTCGCTTATACTTTGAGTATGTGATTATAGATTTTTTCTTATTCGGTTTCCGCCTATAACTCGGTCCAGCTTCCATAAATCCACATCCTTTCTAAGCTATACCTTTTTTTAACCGCAATAAACTATGTTGTTTTTTGATTGACATAATTATATTCATAATTACATAGCATAATTATATGTTTATTCGTTTCCTTTGTCAAATACAATATCAGAGCTATCTTCTTATAAATTAAGGAAAACCAGAGGCTTTTTTATGGTTTTTTTGTTATTTTTTATGCATATTCGACAATTATTTTACATAGAAAAAGGAGGATTGTATTCAACCCTCCAAAACATAACTATTTTAACGATGGTTCATATTTTTATTGATCCATTGCATTTCTATTTGGTACTCTAATTACAGTTCCTGGCTTCAGATAAATGTCTAATGTTTCATTATACTTCAATATATCACTTGCATTGATTCCAAATCGATTCAAGATATCTTCTAAACGATCATCTTTCTTTACTACATAAGAAACAACGATATAAGGTACCTCATCTTGTGGTTGTTGATTTGCGTCCGTAACGTCTAACTGCCCTCCGTTGTCCTCATCTTCCTCATCAAGAAATTGCATAAATGGATTTCTTGGCATTGGTGGTCTCACTGGGCCTGGGCCTGGTTCTGGCATCGGTGGTACTGGATTTATTATTACTGGACCTGGACCTCCGATACTGCCCGGCCATGGCCGATTTGGAACGATTGGTACATTATTCATATTAGGATTACTCTTTGGAATACAAATTTGAAGACCAACATACAAGTTATAAATATCAATATCACGATTTGCATTAATAATCCAACCAATTGGCAAACCATATCGTCTACCTATCCCATACAATGTATCTCCTGGTTGAACTTCATATATGAAACCTTCACAGTTGTTAAATCTCATCAATACCTCCATATGGATTCTATACTCACTTTTATTATATTCTCCCATTTCACAAAGGTTCTACCTAACTCCATCTTCCTTTTGGAATTCTACATGTTGAACAATGTGACAAAATATCGTATAATTTCATCGTGTGTAATTATGCACATATTGAATACTATAATATAAGGAGGCACAGCAACAGCTGGTACAATATGAAAACAAAATATACAATGGGTATAGATATTGGATCAACAACAGTTAAAATAGCTGTCCTTGACGAACAAAATAATATCTTATTCTCGGATTATCAAAGACATTTTGCTAATATACAAGAAACATTATCTGAGTTAATACAGAAAGCAAACGCTAAACTTGGTAATTTAGAAATCGCTCCTATGATTACTGGATCTGGCGGACTTGCCTTAGCACAAAACATGAACGTTCCTTTCATTCAGGAAGTTGTTGCAGTAGCATCTGCCCTTGAGCATTATGCTCCACAAACCGATGTTGCCATCGAACTTGGTGGTGAAGATGCCAAGATCATTTACTTTACGAATGGAATCGACCAACGAATGAATGGTATTTGTGCTGGTGGTACAGGCTCGTTCATCGACCAAATGGCAACCTTATTAAAAACAGATGCCGCAGGCCTCAATGAATATGCGAAACAATATCATGCACTTTATCCAATCGCTGCACGATGCGGTGTGTTTGCCAAATCTGATATTCAGCCATTAATCAATGAAGGTGCTACAAAACCTGACCTTGCAGCTTCTATTTTCCAAGCGGTAGTAAATCAGACCATCAGCGGACTTGCTTGTGGCAAACCAATTCGCGGACATGTTGCGTTTCTCGGAGGACCTCTACATTTCCTTACCGAATTGAAACAAGCCTTTATCCGCACACTGAACTTGACAGACGAAACAATCGTCGATCCTGCTAACTCTCATTTATTTGCCGCAATCGGTAGTGCGATGAACTCCAAAGGCGAACACGTCACTTCCTTTGAACATTTAATTACATTACTCTCCAACAAAGTAACTCTTGATTTCGAAGTTACAAGATTAGAACCACTGTTTGCAAGCGAAGCAGACTATCAAGCTTTCACTAATCGTCACAATAAACACTGTGTACGAAAAGGAAATCTTTCTACATATAAAGGAAATTGTTATTTAGGAATTGATGCCGGTTCCACCACTACAAAAGTTGCATTGGTCGGCGATGATGGCTCCTTACTTTATTCTTTCTATAGCAGCAATAATGGAAGTCCTCTTAAAACAACCATTCGTGCAATCAAAGAAATCTACGACATCCTTCCAGAAGGCGTCACTATCGTACGTTCTTGTTCTACTGGATACGGAGAAGCACTCATCAAATCTGCGTTAATGTTAGATGAAGGAGAAGTTGAAACAGTTGCCCACTATAATGCTGCTGCCTTTTTCAATCCTGAGGTAGATTGCATTCTAGATATCGGTGGTCAAGATATGAAATGCATCAAGATCAAGAATCATTCCGTTGACTCCGTGCAATTAAACGAAGCATGCTCTGCAGGATGTGGTTCTTTCATCGAAACCTTTGCAAAATCACTAAACTATGAGGTAGCTGATTTCGCAAAATTAGCGTTGTTCGCTGAAAATCCAATCGACCTAGGTTCTCGATGCACCGTATTTATGAACTCCAAAGTAAAGCAAGCCCAAAAAGAAGGTGCTACCGTTCCGGATATCAGTGCCGGCCTTGCTTATTCCGTTATCAAGAATGCATTGCTAAAAGTTATTAAAGTAACAGACCCGAAAGATTTAGGAAAGAACATCGTTGTGCAAGGAGGAACGTTCTATAATGACGCCGTATTGCGAAGCTTTGAACGAATCGCAAGCTGTAATGCAATCCGTCCTGATATCGCTGGTATCATGGGGGCTTTCGGCGCCGCCCTAATCGCTCGCGATCACTACGAAGGCCAACCTAGTACGATGCTTAGCTTCGAAGATATCATCAAC
>CALZJY010000106.1 GCA_945787925.1 uncultured Anaerosporobacter sp.
GTCATGTTCGAACTCAATTCCGCATAGATTCACGCACCCAATATACTTGTAGTCTTGGTAACTTGGAGTCCATGTCATCAAATACACCAACTCATTTTTCCAAAAATACGTTCTCACTATGTAACCTCCTATTTCCCCTTATATAGTAATACACCGAAAAGTTGGACTTTTCGGTGTACAAATAAAACTATGCTTCTAAAAGAGACAGGATTTCATCAGGTCGATCAACCAGCATTGTCGCTCCTGCTTCTTCTAATACTTCTAAATCGCGGAATCCCCACTTACAAGAAATACAAGGAATTCCTGCATTCTTCGCTGTCTCAATATCTACTTCAGAATCTCCGACATAGATAGTTTCTTTTGGAGATACCCCTAATTCTTTCATGGCAGCAAATACTGTATCTGGTGCTGGTTTCTTACGAACCGTATCTGTGGCACCGATTGCAACAGAAATCCAAGTGTTAAAGTAGATTTCATTTAACGCTTTTACTGCAGAATCCATCTTATTCGATACGATAGCCAAGTGATATCCTTTTTCTTTTAATATCGTTAATAGATCTAAGATACCATCGTAGGCACGTGTTGTCACATTACAGTTTTTTGAATAATGTTCACGGAAGATTTCAAACGTACGGTCAATCTCTTCATGAGAAGTTCCGTCTGGAACGGCACGTTCGATTAAGCGGTAAACGCCATGTCCCACAAAATGACGAACTTCTTCTAGGGTACGAAGTCCATAGTTCATTTGGGATAAGGCATAATTTACGCTACCTTGAAGGTCCTCTAACGTATATAATAATGTACCATCTAAATCAAAAATTACGGTTGTTATTTGGTTCATAAGGTTTTCTCCTTGGGCAATATAAATTAGTCAATTTGTTTTATAGAAGTAATGACTGGCTGCTTCTCTTTCGGAACGGTACCATTCTGATCTTGGCCTGTTGTTTCTTTCACAATTTTATCAACAACATCCATTCCTTCTGTCACATGTCCAAATCCAGCATACATACCATCTAAATTCAATGCATCTGCATGACAGATAAAGAATTGGGAGCTTGCACTATCCATGGCTTGGGAACGTGCCATAGATATTGTTCCCCTAACATGCGAAATAGAATTCTTTACACCATTGGCAGAAAATTCACCCTTAATTGTTTGATCAGAACCTCCCATTCCAGTTCCTTCTGGATCTCCACCTTGGATTACAAATCCATTAATGATACGGTGGAATGTTAGGCCGTTATAAAACCCTTTGTTTACTAGTCCAAGGAAATTAGAAACAGTAATCGGTGCACTATCTGCATCTAACTCTACTGTAATCTTTCCATAATCTTTTACATCAAACTCTACATGATGAATACCAGTGACTGCTGGGTATGTAGCGTCTGATGTTTGAACAGTAGGATTTCCAGGTGTAGGTTCTGCTTTTGAACCACATCCAATCAGGCCTAGGCAAAGAACAGGAACTAAAATCATGGATAACAGTTTCTTATTCATAAAACTCTCCTTTTTACGTATTTGCAATGTGAAAATTGCAGTTTATCTAAATTATAACAAAAAGAGCCATCATAAGACAGCTCTTTTTTCCGATTTTTAATTTCCTACACGATAGTGATGAATCTCTTCATATCCTTTCGCAATGCTTTCAGAAGAAGATACGTGGTGCGTAGGGCCATTATTAAATACAACTTTTAATAAGATAGGAGTAATGATCGTAGTAACGACTACCATGATGACTACGGGTGCTAAGAAGTTTGCACCTAACAATCCTAATTTAAATCCCTTATCTGCAACGATTAGGGCAACCTCGCCTCTTGAAATCATGCCAACGCCGATCCGTAGGCATTGGTAGTTTTCATAACCACAAACTTTTGCGCCAAGTCCACATCCAATAATCTTAGTCAAGATAGCCACTAAGGTTAAGATAACTGCGAATATGACTATCATTGCGCTCATACTCTTGATTTCTACTTTCAGACCAATGCTTGCAAAGAAGATTGGAGATAAGAATAAGTAGGATAAGGTATCAAATTTGGAAGCAAGGAATTTGGTTCGTTGTGTTTTAGAGATAATCAGTCCCGCAAAGAATGCACCTGTAATATCTGCAACACCAAACACAACTTCCCCTATGTACGAAAGTAATAAACAAAATACAAATGCTAAAATGGCATGTCTGTGCAGACCTTTCTTTACTTTTATGTATTTCTTATTATATATGAAGAAAAATGAAACTGCTACAACAGCTACAAAGATAAAGAATGCTACAATTTTTAATAACACCATCGTTATACTAACGGTTGGATCTGCTAAGCTTGTTACGATAGTTAATGCTATAATACCCAAAATATCATCAATAATGGCAGCACCTAAAATAGCATTACCGGACTTGGTTTTTAGTTTGCCCATTTCTTTTAATGTTTCAACTGTGATACTAACTGAGGTTGCAGTTAGTATTATACCAATAAAGATGTTCTGTAATAATATGCTGCATGTGGCATTGGAAGAAATCATTCCCTGCTTATTAAAGATATAAGCAATGCCTAAGCCACCAACAAGTGGAACAATGACACCAATTAATGCAATCAGAAACGATGCCTTTCCGCTTTTCTTTAGTTCTTCGATATCTGTCTCCATGCCGGCACAGAACATAAGAACAATTACACCAATCTCTGCACAGTTGCTAATAAACGTCGTCGGTTGAATTAGCTTGAAGCAAGCAGGCCCTAAAAGTAAACCTGCTACTAACGCACCTACTACCTGAGGCATATTCACCTTCTTGGTAGCAAGACCTAGAAGTTTAGTACATAATAAGATTAAAGCTAAATCAAACAAAAAATTATATGATGAGTCCATATACGTTCCTCCTAACAATTTTAAATTTGATTTTTGGGTAGCTTAGCTAGGTAACAAAGAATATCAATACGTGACGTTATTATTGTAATAATATCAAATATTGTCTATTTCGTAGCGCTTACATTATAAGTCTTTCCTCTAGGTTTCGCAATACCATGACGTAAATTCTTTCAAGTTTTTTCCAAATTCCAATGTCATTAGTTCTCCTTTTTAGGCATAATATGGAATGATTAAAAAATTACCAGTATGAATCGTATCTTCATAGAGATTATTGCTGGATTTGATCTCATTAATGTATTCCTGGATGGATGCATATTCCTCTGTATAATATTCTGTTGCAATGCTCCAAAGGGAATCACCCTCTTGGATTTTAATACTCTTTACATACATTGTTCGTGCAGGTTTGGATGTCGATGCGTTTACAATTGGTGTTACTACTGTTGCAAGCAATACTACAACGATTGCTACCATGACGATACGTTTATTTCTGTTTCTATTAATATTATTAATTCTCATAAAATGACCTCTCTTTCGTGTAACGAACATTTGTTCTATGTCTGCATTATAACGAACACCTGTTCTGATGTCAATAGATTTCCAACAAAAAATCGAACATAGGTTTTGCATTGTTCGAACATATGTGTTATACTATAGAAAACTTGACATTGAATAATCAGTCTATTATAGAAGAATAATGCCATTTGATTGGAGGAGAGAATATGAGCCAAGGCAAAATCAGTGCAAAACAAAGAGAAATCTTAGAATACATAAAGTCTGAGATTATCAACCGTGGTTACCCACCTGCAGTTCGTGAAATTTGTGAAGCAGTAAGTTTAAAATCTACTTCTTCTGTTCATAGTCATTTAGAAACGTTAGAACGTAATGGATATATAAGAAGAGACCCTACAAAACCAAGAGCAATCGAAATCATTGAAGATGGATTTGGATTAGCAAGAAAAGAAATCGTGAACGTACCTTTAATTGGAACCGTTACTGCTGGTCAACCAATTTTAGCCGTTGAGAATATTGAAGGATATTTTCCATTACCAGCAGAAGACGTACCAAACCAAGACTTATTTATGTTAAGAGTCAAAGGTGACAGTATGATTAATGCAGGTATCTACAGTGGAGATAAAATTCTCGTTCAAAAACAACAAACTGCAAATAATGGAGATAAAGTCGTTGCATTAATCGAAGACTCCGTTACTGTAAAAACATTTTATAAAGAGAAAGATCATATTCGTTTACAACCTGAAAACGATGCGATGGAACCAATTTTAGTAAAAGATTGTGCCATCGTTGGGAAGGTAATCGGATTATTTAGAAGATATCACTAAGAAAAAAGCCAGTTGCATGTGGATGCAATTGGCTTTTTTGCTATATGGAATAATATGCATTATTAATTACAAACTACTTTCGTATAGAAGGAAGACTCGAACGAGGCCGACGAACACTCTTCATTAATTAATAGATGTCCAGCTACAGAAAACTCATAATGTACTGTACAACGAGCATGCTCTTCAATGGAGCGAATCATGGCATCGTTGAGTGGTGCATCTAGATGAACGGGATTACTTTTCTTCAAAGTCGCCGTTAGAACCATATCATTTTGGGTAAGTACAATCTTTTTTCGTGTAAAAGTCTGCACTTTTGCCCCTAGATACGTTGCAAAACGGTACTCTTTTCCTTTATAAATGATTGCTGCAATCGACCCCTCGAACATACGTTCTAACACTGGTATTGTCGCTACTGCTACCATCACAGAGGTAAATGGACGCTTGAATTGGTTACATTGGCTCCATGTATATAATTCAGGAAAAGAGCTCCCTTCATCCCCTTCGATATATCCTCTTCCATTGCCAAATTCCAGTGTTTTTCCATTGATTGTCACAGACCCATATAATGCATGGTCCATGCTGATGACCTTATGCTTGCACTGAAGAAAAGGTATCGCCTGTAATGGGCCCATAATGGAGTAATCTAATGTATTTAGCTTTCCAAAGCGGACAATTCCATCAATCTGTAACTCATCCGTATGAATACATAAACGGAATCCCCTTTTCGTAAAGAGGTTTCCAGCAAGCTTAACGAAGAATTCGTCCTTTTTTCTCTTAAGCATAGAACTTGGATAGGAAATAAAATAAGAGGTATCATCAAGAATGATCTGTAGAAATGCCTCTTTCTTTTCTTCCGTGATACTATATCCAGGAATCAATGTGAACGTATGTTCTGGTGCTGTATTTTTGATATACCATCCTTCAAAATAATGGGTTTTCTTTCGTTGGAATAAACACCGTTTTTTCATAATTCTACTTCCTTTCTTTTTATTCTATACAAACATGAAGCTACTTCCTTATTTATGGGAAATCATTTTTTTCTTTACGTAAGGTACAAAGATTCGTATAAATGATATAGATTCCACCAACAATAAACGGAACAATCATAGTTGCAAATCGAAATAGCAACATGGAAGCTGCTGCAATTATGTAAATGATTGAGACTAAGGAAAGGCAATCTGCTGCCGATAGGCTTCCCGTATCCCAAAAAATGAAATATGGGATGATAAAATAACAAGCCAACGCCTTCGCTAACAAGAATTTGGTTCTTATGCAAATGATAGATTGTAGAAATTCCTCCGGCGCTTCCAAAGCTAATCACTCGATAGAAACTGGAATATTTGGGGAAAGGAAGTGCGAAAGCAATAATAAAAGAGGATACAAATAGCCCCAAACAAAAGTATGTGTACATAAGGTTTCTTTTTTTCATGTACCTCCTTCTTCTTGGCGTAAAAAACTTAGAAGAGAAACTTTTTTATAGCTTCTCTTCTAAGTTTTTTATTTATATTTTTCTAGGCTTTTCATTAATTGCTCTTCTAAAGAAATAATCTTTTTCGTAATCGATTTGGATTCTTGGTCTGCTGCTTTGTATTGTTCTAAATATTTATTTAGAGAGTCAATCCCCATCTGACATCCATCAGATATTACAGTGGCTACTTCATGATCGTTGTGATCCATTAGCATCTTTACATTAATTTTGACCCAGGACATTGCTCTTGCCATAGGATTAGGATCTTTATCTGTATCATTATAGCTTAATAATAGCTTGTGTATGTTTTCATCTAATGTAGTATGTCCATTCTTATTATCGATTAGTATATTTTTAAGCTTGTCATCCTTTACTTTATCTAAAATATCATCAATCGAAGTGATTGCCATCTTTACACCTGCACTACATTCTCTTAGTAGTTTTATTGTATCATCGTTTACCATCATGTACCATCCTTATACTAAAAAATTTTCTTTTTTTATCATTTCACAAAGTATAAATATTATGTATTATAAAATTAAAATATGTAATTCTAATCAAAGAAAAAGGACTTGCAAATAGAGTGCAAGTCCTTTTTCTTTGGAGATAGGATTAAATATTAGTAGCAAATACAACGGCATACATATGGTCGTTGATATTCTTCACATTCTCTGCTCCACTCATCGTATGCATTATCTCTATCTTCGTAATCTCTGTCCCAATCACAGTTGTCATTCCAGTCGCGTCTTTCTCTACGACATTCACCGTCGTCGTTCCAGTCATGTCCTTCTCTACGACATCCACAGTTGTCATCTCTGTCGCGTCTTTCTCTACAACATCTACAGTTGTCATCCCAGTCGCGTCTTTCTCTACAACATCTACAGTTGTCATCTCTGTCGCGTCTTTCTCTACAACATCTACAGTTGTCATCTCTGTCGCGTCTTTCTCTACAACATCCACAGTTGTCATCCCTGTCATGTCTTTCTCTACGACATCCACAGTCGTCATCCCAGTCGCGTCTGCGACATTCTCTATCGCAGTCACAATTGCTGTTATTATTATTGTTGCAACAACAATTATTGTTATTATTACATCTGCAACGTCTTCTGCAACCGCAGTTATTGTTATTATTAGATCCACAGTTGTTGTTCCAACCACAGTTATTGTTATTATTAGATCCACAGTTGTTGTTCCAACCACAGTTATTGTTAT
>CALZJY010000107.1 GCA_945787925.1 uncultured Anaerosporobacter sp.
TGGAGACATCAGCATCAAATGCCAGCCACTTTCTATGGGCAATAAAGAAGATCCTGCAAGACTTGTATTCACTTCAAAAGAAGGAAAAGGAATTGCAACTTCCTTAGTAGATTTAGGAAATCGCTTCCGTTTAATCATCAACGACGTGGAATGTAAAAAAACGGAGAGACCAATGCCAAAATTACCTGTAGCAACAAACTTCTGGACGCCACAACCAGATTTATATACAGGAGCAGAGGCTTGGATTTTAGCAGGTGGAGCTCATCACACTGCATTCAGTTATGACTTGACTGCAGAACAAATGGGAGATTGGGCAGCAGCAATGGGAATTGAAGCTGTTTATATTGACAAGGATACGACAATTCGCAACTTTAAGAGAGATCTTATGTTAGGGAATATTGTATATAAATAAAAATAGGAAAAGGGGAAGAAACAATGAAATTTTTCGTAGATACTGCAAACGTAGAGGATATTAGAAAAGCAAATGATATGGGAGTTATTTGCGGTGTAACAACAAATCCATCATTAATAGCAAAAGAAGGAAGAGATTTCAATGAAGTTATTCGTGAAATTACTTCTATCGTAGATGGACCAATCAGCGGTGAAGTAAAAGCAACAACAACAGATGCAGAAGGTATGATTGAAGAAGGACGCGAAATTGCAGCAATTCATCCAAATATGATCGTTAAAATTCCAATGACAGTAGAAGGCTTAAAAGCTGTAAAAGTATTAGCATCTGAAGGAATCAAAACAAACGTAACATTAATCTTCTCTGCAAACCAAGCACTTCTTGCAGCAAGAGCTGGTGCAACTTATGTATCTCCATTCTTAGGAAGATTAGACGATATTTCACAACCAGGTATCGATTTAATCCGTACAATTGCTGAAATCTTTGATAACTATGGTTTAGAAACAGAAATCATCGCAGCAAGCGTTCGTAACCCAATCCATGTTACTGATTGTGCTCTTGCTGGTGCTGATATCGCAACTGTTCCATATAGCGTAATTGAGCAAATGACAAAACATCCATTAACAGAACAAGGAATTGCGAAATTCCAAAAAGATTATGAAGCTGTATTCGGTACAGTATGTGAAAGATAGAAAGGAGCGTCCTTATGACAAATCTAGAACTACAGAAAATGGCAGTAAAAATTAGAGAAGGAATCCTTACAAGTGTACATAGTGCAAAATGTGGTCATCCAGGGGGATCTCTTTCTGCAGCAGATATCTTAACATATCTCTATTTTGAAGAAATGAACATTGATCCAGAACAACCAAAAATGAAGGATCGTGATCGTTTCGTATTATCCAAAGGTCACAACGCACCAGGATATTATTCTGCATTAGCAAACCGTGGATTCTTCCCAGTAGGTGCTCTAGAAACATTACGTCATATAGGTTCCTTCTTGCAGGGGCATCCTGATATGAAACACATTCCAGGTGTAGATATGTCAAGCGGATCCTTAGGACAAGGTTTATCTGCGGCAACAGGCATGGCACTTGCAGCCAAATTAGATAACAAATCTTACCGCGTATACTGTATGTGTGGCGACGGTGAATGTGAAGAAGGTCAGATTTGGGAAGCAGCCATGTTTGCTGGACATAGAAAATTAGATAACTTAACAGTAATCGTAGATAACAATAACTTACAAATCGATGGAACACTTGCTGAAGTTTGCTCTCCAGATCCAATTGGTGAGAAATTTAGCGCTTTCCGTTTTCATGTAATCCATATCGATGGAAATGATTTTGATCAAATTCGTTCTGCTTTTGAAGAAGCAAAACAAGTAAAAGATATGCCAACAGCAATCATTGCACATACGGTCAAAGGAAAAGGTATTTCTTACATGGAAAATCAAGCTGGATGGCACGGAAAAGCTCCAAATGATGAGGAGTACAAAGTGGCAATGGAAGAATTAGAAAAGGCAGGTGCTCAGTTATGTTAGAAACAAAGAAAATTGCAACAAGAGAAAGCTATGGTAATGCCTTAGTGGAACTTGGAAAAGAACATGATGACGTTCTTGTATTAGATGCTGATTTAGCACAAGCAACAAAGACTTGTACATTCAAAAAGGCATTTCCAGAAAGACATATTGACTGTGGCATTGCAGAAGCTAATATGGTAGGAATTGCAGCTGGTCTTGCAACTTGCGGAAAAGTTCCATTTGTTAGTTCCTTTGCAATGTTCGTAACAGGAAGAGCATATGAACAAGTACGTAACTCCATTGGATATCCACATTTAAATGTAAAAATCGGTGGTACTCATGCAGGAATCTCTGTTGGTGAAGATGGTGCAACTCACCAATGTTTAGAAGATATCGCTCTTATGCGTGCAATTCCAGGAATGACAGTAATCTGTCCAGCAGATGATATTGAAACAAAAGCTGCAATTAAAGCAGCTTATGAATTAAATGGCCCAGTATATCTTAGATTTGGACGTCTTGCAGTACCTGTTGTAAACGATAGAGAAGATTACAAATTTGAAATCGGAAAAGGTGTTCGTTTAAGAGAGGGTTCTGACCTAACAATCATTACATACGGATTATGTGTTGCTGCATGTTTAGAAGCTGCTGAAATCTTAAGCAAAGCTGGATGCGAAGCAGAAGTAATCAATATGCATACGATCAAACCATTAGATGAGGAATTAGTATTAGAATGTGCAGAAAAGACAAAACGAATCTTTACAGTAGAAGAACATTCTGTAATCGGTGGTCTTGGAAGCGCAGTATGTGATTTATTAAGCGAAAAACTGCCAACTAAGGTTACTAGAATCGGTATCAACGATGTATTTGGTGAATCAGGTCCTGCACAAGAACTTATTCACAAATACGGTTTAGATGGAGAAGGTATTGCAAAACAAATCTGGCAAAACAAGTAGGAGCCTGATACAGGCTCCTATGGAGTTGCAAGGAGAAGGGGAAAAGAGACATGGAGACAGTAGCAAAGAATAAAGCAACGATTGAAAATGGAACAGCTAGCTTGGGAATTGAATTGGGGTCTACAAGAATTAAAGCTGTGTTAATTGATAAAGATGGCGTAGTATTAGAAAATGGTGGATATGATTGGGAAAACCATTTGATTGATGGCATTTGGACGTATAGCAAGGAAGAAATTTGGCAAGGCGTTCAAGGATGTTATAAAGACTTAGCAGATCGTGTGCAGGCAAGATATGGGGTTGTTATTAAGTCGTTAGCATCCATCGGATTTAGTGGAATGATGCATGGATATCTTCCATTTAACAAAGAAGGAACACTCCTTGTTCCATTTAGAACATGGAGAAACAATATTACAGGACAAGCTGCCGATGAATTAACAGAGTTATTCCAGTTTAATATCCCCCAAAGATGGAGCATCGCACATCTATATCAAGCAATCTTAAATGGAGAAGAACACGTAAAGGATATTGCATATGTTACAACATTAGCAGGATATATTCATTGGAAACTTACTGGAAAGAAAGTACTTGGAATCGGTGAAGCATCCGGTATGTTCCCAATTGATCCAGTAAAGAAAGCATACAATCAGAGAATGATGGATGAATTCAATTGCTTATTGGATGAAAAAGAGCTTCTATGGAGCTTAGATGAAATCTTACCAGAAGTGCTTTTAGCAGGCCAGGAAGCAGGTACATTAACAGAAGAGGGGGCAAAGTTACTAGACGTAACTGGTAACTTAACTGCAGGAATTCCATTCTGTCCACCAGAAGGTGATGCCGGTACAGGTATGGTTGCAACGAATAGCGTTGCAGTAAAGACAGGAAATGTTTCTGCAGGGACTTCTGCATTTGCAATGGTTGTATTAGAAAAAGAATTAGAGCGGTTACATAGAGAGTTAGACATGGTTACGACTCCAACAGGAGAATTAGTAGCAATGTCTCATGCAAATAACTGTACGTCAGATATCAATGCATGGATGAACATATTCAACCAATGCTTACAAGCATTCGGCGTATCTGTAGATACTGGAACGTTATATAAGACGCTATTTGAAAAATCCGTAGAGGGAGATATGGATTGTGGAAATCTATTATCCTATTGCTTCTATTCTGGAGAACATGGAGTTGGATTAGCAGAAGGAAGTCCATTATTTGTACATCCAGCGAATTCCGCATTTAGTCTTGCAAACTTTATGAAAACGCAGCTCTATACATGCTTTGGAGCGATGAAGTTAGGGATGGATATCCTAACAAAACAAGAGAAGGTTAATGTAGAAAAGATCCTTGGCCATGGCGGAATCTTTAAGACAAAAGGAGTTGCACAAAACGTATTAGCAGCAGCATTAGATGTACCAGTTGTCGTAATGGAGACAGCAGGGGAAGGTGGCCCATGGGGAATGGCATTATTAGCATCGTACATGGCAAATAACGAAGAAAACCAATCCTTAGAAGACTATCTGAATACGAAGATCTTTGCAGATGCAAAAACAAGCATGGTAACACCAGATCCTAAGATGGTAGAAGGATACGAGAAATTTATTGCAAAGTACAAGAACGGCTTAGTAATGGAACATGCAGCAGTAGAGTATATGCACCAATAAGAAACAGAGAGAGGGTAAGACATGTTAGAGGAATTAAAGAGACAAGTCTATGAAGCAAATATGGAACTTCCAAAGAGAGGCTTAGTGACCTATACATGGGGAAATGTAAGTGGGATTGACCGAGAGACTGGCTACTTTGTAATTAAGCCAAGCGGTGTAGAATATGATGAATTATCGCCAGAAGATATGGTAGTCATGGATCTGGAAGGAAATAAGATTGAAGGAAAGTATCGTCCTTCTTCTGATACGGCAACTCATATCGAGTTATATAAACGCTATCCAGAAATCGGCGGCATTGTACATACCCATTCTACAGAAGCAACTTCATGGGCACAAGCAGGGCGCTCCATTCCGTTATATGGTACGACACATGCGGACTATTTTTATGGTAGCATTCCTTGTGCAAGAAGCTTGACGAAGGAAGAAATCGACGAAGCGTATGAAAAGAACACAGGCTTAGTAATCATTGAAACATTCGAAGAAAATAACTTAAACCCAATGTATACGCCAGGCGTACTTTGCAAAAACCATGGCCCATTTACTTGGGGAAAAGATGCCGCAGATGCAGTATATCATGCAGTGGTACTAGAAGAAGTAGCAAAAATGGCAACGCATACCGAGGTAATCAACCCAAAAGTGGCTTCTGCACCAGATTGCATCCGTGACAAACATTTTTATCGTAAGCATGGAGAACATGCGTATTACGGACAAAACTAAACGAAAGGATGTGTCAGGAGTGGAAAGCCGAATATTTGGAACGACAAAAACAGGGGCAGAGGTAACCTTATATACCATTCAAAATGAACATGGTCTTACCCTTTCAGTAATTGACTATGGAGCAACCATCGTTTCGTTACGTGTACCAGATAAAGAGAAGCAATTCCGTGATGTCGTACTAGGATATGACTCACTAAAGCAATATGAAGAGGGCAGCTATTACTTTGGGGCCGTGATCGGACGGAATGCCAATCGAATTTCAAATGCAAGTTGTGTTATTGATAAGAGGTTGTATGAATTAGAGCGGAATGAATATGGGAATAACCTTCACAGTGGTAGTCATGGTTTTCATACGGCTATATGGAAACTAGAAAGTGGAAGCGATACTCGTATTACGTTAGCTTATGAGTCGCCATCCATGGAACAAGGATTTCCTGGGACAATGCTTGCAAAAGTAACCTATGAGCTTACAAAAGAGGATGAGCTTTTGATTACATATGAGGCAACCTCCGATGAGGAGACGGTTGCAAACTTTACAAATCATGCATACTTTAATTTAAATGGACATGCGGAAGGAAGTATTGAGGGGCAATATTTATCCATTTATGCATCCTACTATACGCCAGTGGTGAATAAAGAATCCATTCCTACTGGAGACATTAAAAAGGTCTTAGATACACCAATGGATTTTAGAAGAGAGCATAAGATTGGCGATCAAATTGAGGATAAATTTGATCAGCTTCAATATGCAGGTGGATATGATCATAATTACGTACTGGATAAAGCAGAAGATGCAATGCAGCTTGCTGCGGTCGCACGTTCGAAAGAATCGGGGATTGTAATGGAAGTATATACGACCTGTCCAGGAATACAGTTTTATACAGGTAACTTTATTGATGATTGTGATGGAAAAGATGGTGCAGTGTACCATAAGCGGCAGGGATTCTGCTTAGAGACACAGTACTTCCCAAATGCAATCAATGAGGTGAAATTCCCATCTCCACTACTATCTCCAGGAGAAATGTATCAATCTACGACAGCATATCATTTTTTAATTAAATAAAGTTTAGAAAGGTCCTTTCTAAGAAGTCTCTTAGGGAGGGCTTTTTTAGTGAATACAAGTGGAAAGGTATCCCAATTTTTTATATAATGTAACTATATAAAAATAAGTAATATACGAGGGGAAGAAAGGATGAGAATATGATTCAGGTATTTTTGGTAGAAGATGAAATTATCATTCGAGAATCTATTCAAAGGATGATTCCATGGAAAGAGTATGGTTATGAATTAGTGGGAGAAGCATCGGATGGGGAGATGGCGTTACCAATGATTCGAGAACAGAAACCAGATCTAGTGATTACGGATATAAAGATGCCGTTTATGGATGGATTATCACTGATTAGTTTGGTGAAGAAAGAACTTCCGAATACTAAGATTGTGATCATTAGCGGATATGATGACTTTTCATATGCCCAGAAAGCCATTGAACTTGGGGTAGAGCAATATTTATTAAAGCCAATCAGTAAAAATAAGTTTATCCAGATTTTAGAGGATATTAGGGAGAAGTACATAAAAGAGAATCAACAAAAGAATTATTACGAGCAGTTTGAACGTGA
>CALZJY010000108.1 GCA_945787925.1 uncultured Anaerosporobacter sp.
ACGAAATGCTGTCAGAATATCTCGTTGCCTGTATTTCTTTTTTTATAAATGAAGTACTCTTGCCTTAATCTCCTTTGTCTTCCCTACGTTCCAGAAGTTCTCACCTAAATATCCACAAGTCCTTCTTACAACGTTCATCTTCGTATGATCCTTATTTCCGCAGTTTGGACATACCCATTCTAACTCGTCATTTACTTGAATTTCCCCATCAAAGCCACATACCTGGCAATAGTCTGACTTCGTATTTACCTCTGCGTATTGGATATTGTCATAAATAAATCGTACCAATGTTTCTAACGCTGGAAGGTTATTCTGCATATTCGGAATTTCCACTAAGGAAATCGCACCGCCAGAAGATATCTTTTGGAACTGGCTTTCAAACGCAAGTTTTGAGAACGCGTCGATCTTCTCACGAACATCCACATGATAAGAATTCGTATAGTATCCCTTATCCGTAATATCCTTTACTTCCCCAAATCGAACACGATCTAGTTTTGCGAAACGATAGCATAAGGATTCTGCTGGCGTACCATATAAGGCAAATGCCAGATTCGTTTCTTTCTTCCATGCATCTACCGTATCTCGTAAGTAATGCATTAACTTCAGTGCAAACTCTTTTCCTTCCCCTTCCGTATGGCTGCTATGTTTCATAAGCATCGTTGTCTCATATAAGCCAATATAGCCTAAGGAAAGCGTGGAATATCCATTATGTAGTAAGGAATCAATGGTCTCTCCCTTTTTCAAACGGGCAATCGCACCATACTGCCAATGAATCGGACTGATGTCTGAGGTAATGCCCTCTAATGCATGATGTCTGCACATCAACGCCTCATAGCAAAGTTCTAATCTTTCGTCTAACAAGGACCAGAATTTTTCTTCCTCCCCATCCGCTAAAAATGCAACTTGTGGCAAGTTGATGCTTACGACGCCTTGGTTAAAGCGTCCTTCAAACTTATAGTTTCCCTCTGCATCTTTCCAAGGAGAGAGGAAGCTGCGGCATCCCATACAGCTAAATACATTGCCTTCATAGTTCTCTCTCATTTTCTTTGCAGAGATATAATCTGGATACATGCGTTTTGCAGAACATCTTACTGCAAGCCTTGTAAGGTCGTCGTACGCTCCACCCTTTAAGCAGTTGTTTTCATCCAGCACATAAATCAGCTTTGGAAATGCCGGAGTCACATACACACCCTTCTCATTCTTGATGCCCTCTAAACGCTGTCTTAAGATTTCCTCGATAATCATCGCATTTTCCTTAATATATGGATCGTTTTCATCCAAATGTAAGAATAACGTTACAAATGGTGACTGCCCGTTCGTCGTCATAAGCGTGTTGATCTGATACTGGATCGTCTGTACCCCTGCTTTTAGCTCTTCGCGCAAACGAATGTCTACCATTTTCTCTAACTGTTCTTCGCTAAGCGAGCCTCCCATCTCTGCCTTAAAGTTTGCATAAAATTTTTCCTTGCTATAACGAAGATATTTTCCAAGATGAATCATATCTACGGACTGCCCGCCGTATTGGTTACTGCCTACCGATGCAATGATTTGTGTCATCACGGTACATGCTACTTGAAAGCTCTTTGGAGTCTCAATCAGCTTTCCATTTATGACAGTACCATGGTCTAACATATCCCCGATATTGATCAAACAGCAGTTAAAGATCGGCTGTAAGAAATAATCTGCATCATGAAAATGAATCGCTCCTTCTTCATGGGCCTTTACCACATGTTCTGGCAACAATACTCGTTTCGAAAGGTCCCTCGATACCTCTCCTGCTATGTAGTCTCTTTGTGTCGATGCAAGCATCGTATTCTTGTTAGAGTTCTCTTCTGCTAATTCTTTGTTATCGTTGCGAATCAAGGATAGAATCGAATCATCCGTCGTATTGGATTTGCGGACCAAGGCTCGTTTGTAGCGATAAATAATATATTTTTTGGCAAGTTCATACTTATCTTCCTTCACCAGGCTATTTTCAATCAAATCCTGAATGTCCTCTACCTGGATCTTCCCCTCTCTATCTGAAGCGATCCTTTTTTCAATTCGATGAATGTCCTCTTCTGTAATCTGATCTACTGGCGCAACTTCACGATTTGCTTTCTTGATTGCCATGATGATCTTGTTTCCATCATAATCGACGATTCTTCCGTCTCGCTTTATCACTTTGTTCATTTCTACTTATCCTCCACTTCACATACGTTATCAAAACGTTCCTATCTATCATACACCTTTCCGACATAAAATTGTTCGTTTCCTGGAAATTTTTTTGTTTTTTTAGAATGCGTTTTCTATAGAAACAGCCGTCCTACATTGGCTACAATCGCACAAACCACAATGCCTACTGCTGTTGGAATGAGTACTGCCAGCGCTACCCATTTCATACTTCCGCTTTCCTTCCTAATCGTAATCAGCGTCGTCGAACATGGCCAGTGACATAACGAGAAAATCATCGTACAAATGGCCGTAATCCAAGTCCATCCATGTGCCACAAATAGCTGTTTCATTTCCGCAAGACTTTCTAACTCTAATAAGCTTCCCTGCGCCATATATGCCATGAGGATGATTGGTACAACAATTTCATTGGCTGGAAATCCTAAGATAAATGCCATTAAAATCACGCCATCTAATCCAATCAATTTTGCAAATGGATCTAGGAATGTCGCACAATGGTTTAGCAAACTGATTCCACTGATATTTACATTCGCCATTACCCAGATTAACAAACCTGCAGGAATCGCAACCGCAACCGCCCTTCCTAATACGAATAGTGTTCGGTCAAAAATAGAACGTACAATCACCTTCCCAATCTGTGGTCTGCGATATGGTGGGAGCTCTAAGGTATAGGAGGATGGAACCCCTTTTAATACGGTCTTTGACAGCAGCCTCGTCATCACAAATGTCATAATGATTCCAAATAAAATAACGCATGTGAGCAGCAATGCCGATAAAATGCTTGCTCCAAGACTTTCGGAAAAGCCTACGAAGAACATCGTGATGATTGCAATCAACGTCGGAAAACGTCCATTGCATGGGACGAAATTATTGGTCAGCATCGCAAGCAGACGCTCTCTTGGCGAATCAATAATACGACACCCTATAATGCCTGCCGCATTGCATCCGAACCCCATGCACATCGTTAATGCCTGCTTTCCACATGCACAACATTTCTTAAATGGGCAATCCAAGTTATAAGCGATTCGTGGCAGATAGCCTACGTCCTCTAACAAGGTGAACAACGGGAAGAAGATGGCCATCGGCGGAAACATTCCCGACACTCCCCACGCCAGTACACGATAAATTCCAAGCACGATCATGCCATGCAGCCATTCCGGTGCCCCGATATAGTGGAAAAATTCCGTCAATCGGTCTTGAATCCAGAACAATCCATTCCCCAATAGTTCGGACGGATAGTTTGCCCCCGTGATCGTAATCCAGAAAATCACCGCAAGCAGGGCAAGCATGATCGGATATCCTGCCCACCTGCTTGTAATCACACGGTCAATCCTATGGTCGAAGGCATTATACGTCTTTGTTTCCTTAATCACCACATCCTCACATACTTTCTCGGCTGCAATCACAAGGCTTGCAACAATCTGGTCTTTTAACTTATCACTATCAAGTCCATTGGCAGTTAAATATTCTCTTACTTCTTGCAACGTTTCTTGCAACTCTCGGTCTGCTAAGAATCCCTCTCCTAACGTTGCTTGGATTTCTTCTACTAACGATTCGTCTTGGTCTAATAATTTGAGGCTAAGCCATCTAGCATTCATGTGCCCCTTTGCCTTGCTTTCTACAAGAGGCTCTAGCATGCCAATGGCATTCTCAATCAGTTCAGGATATGTAATACGAAGTGGCTTAAATTCCTTGCTCTCTACTAGCACCTCGTCAACGGCCTGCATAAGTTCTGCAAGTGTATTCTTCTTTCTAGCAATCGTGCCTACCACGGGAATTCCTAACTTTCTTGACAACTCCTTTAGATCAATCTTTATATTCTTTCGTTTTGCTTCGTCTAGCAAATTTACACATACTACGACTCGTTCGGAAATCTCAATCGTCTGAAGCACCAAATTTAGATTTCGTTCAAGGCAAGTAGCATCACAAACGACAACCACTGCATCTGGTTCTCCAAAACAGATAAAGTTTCTTGCCACCTCTTCTTCTTTTGAATGTGCCATAAGAGAATACGTTCCTGGTATGTCTACCATGACATAGGAATTTTTCTTACTCTTGCAATATCCTTGGGCATTCGCCACGGTCTTTCCTGGCCAGTTTCCCGTATGTTGATTCATTCCTGTCAAACTATTAAACACCGTGCTCTTTCCTACATTTGGATTCCCTGCTAATGCTACGACTTTATCCTCTGGAGTCTGCTTCTTAATCTCTAGCCCAGAGTCCACTGCATGTTTTCCAACCGCATTATTGGTAAGTCCCATTTGCTACCTCCTTTTCAAGATTCCTATCTTCTTCCCAAAGATATCTAACTTTATTTTATGACAGGACATAGAAATGGTTCCTTTGCTCGTTGTTCGTATAAATAAAAAACTGCAAAGGGTTTGGCCTTTGCAGTCTTTCCTTCCGCTAGCATCTAGAGCATTTTGTGTATCCACGTCTTTTTGCTTCGGATAAGTTGATTTTAATTTTGCTTTTTTTAAATATTGGCAGCTGCCTCTGTGATATTTTCCTCCTATTTTTGTAAGCGAATAATCACATATTCACTATCTCCTTCGGTTCGTATGCTGCTTCCCCATCCTCCAATGCCTGAAGAAACGATGGACGTAAATCCATTTTTCCGTCTGCAGCCATAGGTCTGTTCATTGACCTTGGCCCATTTGCTGATGATTCCGCCCGGGAAGATTTGTCCTGCATGGGTATGTCCCGACACCTGCAAATCGATGCCTTCGTTGGCAGCTGCCCTAAGGTCTTTTGGCTGGTGGTCAATGACTACTAAGTACTTCTTCTTATTCTCCAGCTCTAATAATTGGTGAATCGACTTTCTCTGCTTACTATTTGCAAATCCACAATCCGCCCTGCCGATCAGTACGAGATCCTTCGTTAGTTTCACGCTGCTGTCTTCTAATACGGTGATTCCCGTCTTCTGAATGGATTCCCGCAATTGATCCTTTGTAAAGTTCTTTCTTGTTTCCTCTCCTGCCAGATCATGATTGCCATATACATAATAGCGGCCTAATCTGCTCGGAATGCCGCCTAGCACTTCGAATGCCTCTTGCATTTCCATATAGCTCGTATTCTCATCTACGATGTCTCCCCCAAGAATTACAAAATCAGGATTCTTCGCACCAATCTCCTTACAGTAGGCTTGCAGCTTTTCCTTTCCCATCGTGGTCGGATAATGCAAATCACTTACGAACGCAATGGTATAGCCGCTGTCTCGAATATCTTTCTGTGTGGTAACGACATAATCGGTTTCCCGTACTTGTCCCATATTCCAATAGCCATACCCCAATAGGATTGCAGTAAGTACGATCGGAATGACTTCACTTGCAACGATTAGATTCCAGATCCTCCATCCACGTTTCCGTTTCAGCCTTACAAAGAAATCGATTCCCTCTACGATCCAGGATATCACCAACAGATGTATGAGTACAATCAGCCCCGTCCTCGTAAAGCCTAATGCAATCAATAACAATACTGCGGTCGCTACGCCTGCACTCCCCTTGCAGATCAGGCTCCTCTTATCAAACCCCAACGTATCCTCTAATCGTAACAGCACATGATAGACATATACTGCCATTCCGATTACTACGAGAAGCAGTGCGATCGTTATTCCTATTCTTACCCCCATAACTTCTCCCCTTTACTTGCTCACTATAAAATATTTCCTATACGCAAAGAAGTATAACACCGTCGCAAGGGTTACTGCCATATAATCGGCAACTGGCTGTGCTGCCACCAACATTTTCGCTGTTCCAAACACCTTATGGAACATAAATAATACTGGAATATACACGATTCCCTGTCTACTAATGGATAGGATTAGCGATGGCACTGCGGCTCCCATCGCTTGAATCGTATTGATTAGTACGAATAGGATTCCCATGATCGGACCAGATAAGATTAAAATCCTTGCAAAGTCCATTCCATACCCATAGGCACTGCCATCCTCTAAGAACGCGCGTACCATTGGCCCCGCGAATAAATAACAAATCACGGTCATCACAAGGCTTAATCCTACTGCCAACGCCAGCGAGAATTTCAATACGCCTTTGAATCGTTTGGCATCTCTCGCACCAAAGCAGAATCCTAGTAATGGCTGAATTCCCGTACCAAGTCCGATAAGCAACATCACTACGATCATATTTACCTTCATGGCTACCCCAAGTCCGGCCACGGCCATATCCCCATGTCCAATCATCAAGTTATTGATGATAATATTGGATGTGGTAAACAAAACGTTGTTTAATGCCGCCGGAATCCCGATTGCAAATACCCCTGTTGCAATATGTCCTGCTGCCGAATAATCTTTGATTCGAACCGATAATAATGATTTTTTAGAACACATATGTACTACATAAAATGCTGCTGCCACAACGTTGCCGATTACAGTTGCGATTGCAGCTCCTGCCACATTCCATCCAAATCCAAGAATCATCACTGGATCTAAGATGATGTTCGTCAGGTTACCTAAAATCATACCGATCATTGCCTTGCTTGCATTTCCTTCACTACGTATGATATTGCTAAAACTATTTCCGACGATTAAAAATGGAACCCCCACTGCTACAATCTGGATATATTGTTTCACATAACCAATCGTATCCTTGCTAGAACCTAACACCTTACAGATTGGTTCAAGGAATAACCAGATCAATACCATTCCTACTACGCCTGAAATTGCCCCTG
>CALZJY010000109.1 GCA_945787925.1 uncultured Anaerosporobacter sp.
TATTAAAGTGCGCCACTTTTTGGCTATCCTCTACTTTCTTTCACACTAAATTGCGCCGCAAAGCGTGTTTCTTCTTGTGGCATAGGGAATAAAAAAGTTTTGGTTGACAGAACAAGGCATTAATCATACAATACTTATTAAATTAATAGGAATTAAGGAGACAACATGAAAGACAGTATTTTTTTAACTGATTTCTTACAGCTTAGTAGTTTATATACGGTTCTTTTTCTTGCTGTATTAGTAGGAGTCTTTGTAGGAATCCGAAAAATGGAGAAAAAGAAAATTAAGTTTTCTACCCGCATGATTGTGGGTACGGTATTAGGCCTTATATTAGGACTTACGATCCAATTCGTAGCACGTTTTCCGGCCGAGCCAGAGAAGATTGGCTGGATGAAGGAGGTAACGAGCTGGTATGGATTAGTTGGAAATGGCTATATGGATTTACTTAAGATGCTTGTAGTACCTCTCGTATTTTTCTCAATCGTTCGTGTGATCATGAACATGCAAGGAGACAACCTTGGCAAGATGACAGCAAGGACGATTGGAATGTTAGTAGGAACGACGATTATTGCAGCAACAATCGGTATCGTGCTTGCAAGCGTATTCCATATCGGAATAGGGCTTTCCGTGGAAGGACAGACAGCAGAAATCCGTGAAATGTCCTCCATCACAGAGACACTTCGAGGATTGCTTCCAGCGAACGTAGTGAGTGCGATGGCAGAAGGCAAAGTAGTCGCTATTGTAATCTTTGCAGGATTTATCGGAATGGCAATTCGTAGATTGACGAAAAAATATAGCGATGTGATTGAGCCATTTGTAAAATGGGTAGAAGCAAGTTATAAAATCATCCTTAGTGTGGCAATGACAGTAATCAAATTTATGCCATATGGAGTAGTTGCCTTATTATCCAATACGATTACATCAAGAGGGATCAGCGTATTGTTTTCCGTAGGCAAGTTTATTCTTGTATTATATGTAGGTGTGTTGCTTATGTTTCTTGTGCATATGCTGATTGCATGGGTACAAGGAGTCACTCCAATCGCTTATGTGAAAGGCGCGGTAGAACCGTTACTTCTTGCATTTACTTCAAGATCTAGTCTTGGAACACTTCCAGTAGCAGTAGAAACGCTTCATAAGAACTTTGGTGTGGAAGAAGGCGTGGCAAGCTTCGTAGGAAGCCTTGGATGCAACATGGGGATGAATGGATGTGCAGGATTATATGCAGGGCTTGTAGCAGTCATGCTTGGACAAATCACAGGGACACCGATGGATGTTAGTTTCTATCTGATGCTAGTGGTTGTCATTGCAATCAGTTCCTTTGGAATTGCAGGACTTCCAGGAGCGGCAACGATTTCTATTTCCGTTGTAATTTCAGGAATGGGAATGGGAGAATTCTTCCCGCTTGTAGGTGCCATCATTGCCATTGACCCAATCCTAGATATGGGAAGAACCATGTTAAATGTAAGTGGAACGATGGTAAGCGCGATTACCGTAAATCGTACATTAAAAAAAGAGAAGGAGTAGAGAGATGAGAGTTGTAATTATTGGTGCAATCGCCGCTGGTATGAGTGCGGCAGCAAAATTAAGACGTGTAGACAAAGAAGCAGAGATCATCGTTTTTGAGAAACAAGAGTATGTTTCCTTTGGAGCATGTGGACTTCCATACTATGTAGGGGACTATTTTGACGATGCCAATAGGATGTTAGTAAGGACACCGGACCAAATCCGTGGAATGGGAATCGAACTGCATCTACGCCATGAGGTAACTAGTGTAGATGCCAAAGAAAAACAAGTCGTTGTAAAGGACTTAGAAGCGAACACAGAACGAGTGGTTTCTTATGACCGCCTTATGGTTGCCACAGGAGCAAGTGCGATTGTTCCACCAATCAAGAACCAAGCCCTTGCAAATGTGCATATGCTTCGTACACTAGAAGACGGGGAACAGGTGAGACGTCTGATGCTAAATGAATCGGTAAGGAAAGTTGCGATTATCGGAGCAGGATTTATCGGATTAGAAGTGGCAGAAGCCGCGAAGAGACAAGGAAAAGAAGTGAGCATCTTCCAATTGGAAGAACGCATCTTAAAGGATGCCTTTGACGCAGAAATTACAGAGTTGCTAGAGGAAGAATTAAGAAATCAGGGCGTGAACCTTTATGTCAATACGATGGTAACGGAGTTAAAAGGAAGCGACAAAGTAGAAGCCGTACTAGCCGGAAACGTAGAAGTGGAAGCAGATCTAGTCGTCATCGCCACAGGGGTACGCCCAAATACGGCATTTCTAAAAGATACAGGTGTAGAGATGCTTCCAAATGGTGCAATCATCATTGATGCAGCAGGAAGGACTTCTGTAGAAGACATCTATTCTGCAGGAGACTGTGCAACGGTACCACATCGACTAAAGGCGGCTCCAGCCTATATTCCACTTGCAACGACAGCAAACAAGCTAGGACGTATCCTTGGAGAAAACCTAGCGCTTCCAAAAGGAGAACAAAAGGAATTTGAAGGAACGCTAGGTTCGGCATGTCTGAAACTACTTGATTTAGAAGCAGGAAGAACCGGACTTTGTGAGACAGAAGCAGTGAAGGCCGGTCTAGAGGTGAAAACCGTAGTTATGACAGATAAGAACCATACAGACTACTATCCAGGGCAAGAGCCAATCACAGTAAAGCTTGTGTATGATGCGAAAACGAAAGTAATCCTTGGAGGCCAAGTGGTAGGAAAGAGCGATGCAGTACAAAGAACGAACGTACTTGCAGCAGCGATTGCGGCAAAAATGACGACAGAACAGCTTGCGATGTTAGATTTATGCTACGCGCCACCATTTTCAAGAACATGGGATGCGTTAAATATTGCAGGATCTATTGCAAAATAAGAAAAGAGGTAGGACAGAATGTAACCTGTCCTACCTCTTTTGGCGTTATTCGTTATCTTTATTTACGAAGTATTTGTAGATTAGAAGGTAGCCATATAAAACAAGTGGAACCGCCATGGAACAGAACATGCTTGCCACAAATAGTCCATGAGCAAATTCCGAATGCATTAAAGCTGCAACTAGGCTACTGATATAGCTCCCTGCTAAAAATACGATTGTGAAAATAGCTAAGAATCGCTTTGTTTTTTCCATAAGTTATCATTTCCTTCTTTATACGATCTAACTTGCAACATAGGTTCATTATACAACGTTTTTTCGAAACAAGCAAATGAAGGGGCGAAAAAAGTTCTTTCTTTTTTGTCTAAAGTTCGGTGGAATGAACTAGAAATAAAGTACATAATAGTATTACAGCAGCGAAAAATAGGAACTGGAACAAGGGGGGAAGCTATGATTTGTAAAAGGTGTGGAAGCGAGGTTTCTGAAAACTTACCATTTTGTCCAATCTGTGGACATACCTTGCAGCAGCAAGGGGGTGCACGAAGGAGAAAGGGAACGATTGGAGGAATCGTTGGGATTGTACTGCTGATCGGAGTTGGCATCTTTGTATTTGGAGGAAGGGGGAAGGGGGATTCCCAGATAGCGACTGCTCAATACGAAGTGCCTCAAACGATACCTACTGCTCCACCAACAATACAGGAACAAGCACCAATGAAGACTCCTATCGTTACGGAGAAACCCAATAAGGACAACGCACCTCCGAAGAAAAAGGCAGTCGATACGAAACCATATGAAACATATTATGTGACCAACTGTTATGAGAGAATCACCTTAAGGAAAAGTGACAGTACGAAGGCAGAGAAGATTTGCAGCATTCCATTAGGAGCTCCCGTAAGTTATGTAGGGAATGCAAAGGATGGATTTTGCAAGGTAATCTATGATGGAAGGACAGGATATGCACTAGCCTCTTACCTAACCAGTGATGTTGACAAAATCGTAAGTGGGGACAAGCTAGTAGGTAGGAAAAGTAATGATTGACACTAAGCAATTTTTTATATAAAATGATAAAAATTACGAAAGAGAAGGAGTGAAACCATTATGGAAATCATCGGTTTATTTATTATCTTTATCATACTAGCTAAGTTTTTCGGCGAAGATTCACAGACGCAAGGAAGTAACATACATAATGATGCAGCAATGCATCAGCAACTAATGCATCAGCATACAATGATGCATCATCATATGGCTCACTCTGTAACACCAGATTGCAATCATCACCATATGTCAGTAGACATGGGATGCCATGATGCAGGAAGTTGCAATTGTAGTCCAAGTTGTGACTGCTAATACAAAACATAGAAAAAGGAAAGTCGTATCAAAAAAATGTAAGATACGGCTTTCTTTTTTTGTTTCTATAGTGCTAAGATAGAAATAACGGGATGAATCTTGAGAGAAGGAGAATAGGATGATGGAACAGGAAAAGAATAGATCCATCCATGGCTTAAGCTGGGAGGACGAAGAAAAGCAGCTAGCGAGTACCATTGGAATCGCGCAGAAAAATTTAGAGCAGGCAGAACGCTATACGGAACAGTTGTCCGAGGAACTCCATGAAATGCTAGAGACGTATGAGGCAAAGGATAAAGAAACGTTAGCATTATGGCATAATACATCCTCACAGTTACAGGAAAGCAGGAAAGACTTGATTCGATGTCAGAAGGCTAGAAAGAAGCCCTATTTCGGCCGCATTGATTTTAAAGATAGCAAGTCGTCCAAAGAAGAATCGTATTATGTAGGGCGAATCGGAATTACAGAAAATGGTGTAGATCCACTGGTCATCGACTGGAGGGCCGCCATTGCTTCCGTATATTATGAGAATACGATTGGACGCTGTCAGTATAAAGTAAAGAATGAGGGCACGTATGAGATTGATTTAAGGCGAAAGCGTACGTATGAGATTGCCAATGATACGCTGATCGATTTCTTTGATTCGGACGTAGTAGCAAACGATGATCTATTGACCAAATATCTTGCAAAGAGTAAGAAGGCAGTCTTAGGAGAAATCATTGCCACCATCCAGAAAGAGCAAAATGCCATTATTCGAAAATCCCCAAAGAACAACCTGATCGTACAAGGAGTGGCTGGTTCAGGGAAGACGACGGTCGCGATGCATCGAATCTCTTATATTCTGTATAACTACGAAGATTTCCGGCCAGAAGATTTTTATATCATCGGCAGCAACCGAATCTTACTCGACTATATCACTAGCGTACTGCCAGACTTGGATGTATACGGTGTAGCACAAATGACGATGGAACAACTTTTCGTGCGCCTTCTTTATGAGGATTGGAATGCAGAAAAATACAGCATCCGTGCCATCGATAAGAAAGATGAGGCAGTCTGTGTCAAAGGAAGCTATGAGTGGTTCCATGACCTAGAAGCATATTGTGCGGCATATGAAAACAGCGTGATTCCAACCGAGGAAGTGCGCATTGAGAAAAATAACGTATTGTTGCTAGAGGCAGAGCGAATCAGCTCATATCTAAAAGAGCATCCACAACTTTCCATGCAGGAAAAAATCAATATGTTAAATGAAATCCTGTTGTCGAAATTAGAAAATGAATTGATCGGAAAAGAAGTTTCCTATACTGCGGTAGAGAAAAAAGAATTACAGAAACAATATCGTTTCTATTTCGGAAGGCCAGAGTGGAAAGGCTCCATCTTTGAGTTATATGAAAACTTCTTAGCAGGACAGAGAACGAATGGGAAGGATATCATTGTAGAAAATAATGAATTTGACGTATATGATTTGGCAGCCCTTGCGTATTTGTATAAGCGAATCAAGGAAACGGACGGAATTCGAGAAGCGAGCCATGTCATCATTGATGAGGCACAGGATTTTGGAATGATGGCATATGGGGTTCTGAAATACTGTTTACGCGGATGTACCTATACGATCATGGGGGACGTATCTCAGAACATTCATTATAGATATGGCCTAAATGACTGGGAGGACTTAAAAAACTTGATGCTGACCAGCCATTTCGATAGCTTCGGACTATTAAAGAAAAGTTATCGTAATACGGTAGAGATTTCAAATTTTGCAACGGAAGTATTACGGCATGGCGACTTTTCCATTTATCCAGTCGAGCCAATCATCCGACATGGAAATCCAGTTTGCGTAGCGGCTTGTACTTCCGAAGAAGAACTGTTACAGCGGGCAGTAGAGACGATTCAGACATGGCAGAAGGATGGGCACGAGACGATTGCCATCGTTTGTCGTGATGAAGAAGAGGCTGCAGTCGTAATTGAGCGCTTAGGGAAACGCATTCCATTAACAGACAGCAATCTTGAGACAGCAGAGTTTGGTAGTGGCATCATGGTGCTTCCGGTGGAATATACGAAAGGGCTTGAATTTGATGCAGTGCTTATTTATAATCCATCTACTGAGACGTATCCTATAACGAACCAGCATGTGAAGCTCCTTTATGTAGCGGCAACTCGTGCGCTTCATGAGTTAAGCGTGTTACATCTTGGTTCCCTTACGGAGCTAATCGCAAAACCAGTATCAGCGAAGAAACAGATGCAGTCGTTAGATACGGAACGAGAGAACATGGAGAACCCGGAAAAGAAAAAAACAGTGGTGAAAAAGCCAGTAGTGCCAGAACGCAAGCCAGAGCCGGCAGTCGTACCCCCTCCGGTACAGGCACAGGCACCATCTCCAATTCCAAGAAAGCGTAAGGAACGACCAATCAATCCGTCGATCTATCAGTTTGGGGAAATGGTAGAGGGCACGAAGATTCGTCCAAGAGCCTATACAGGAAGCAGCCAGTGCCTGCGTAGTGCGAAGAAGACGAAGAAACACATTGATTTCCTTAGCGTCTATGGTACGCTCCGAATTACTCCAGTGGAAAAGGGAGTAGTCAGGGTACAGTTTAAAAAAGGAGAAGCACCGACATTTGAAC
>CALZJY010000110.1 GCA_945787925.1 uncultured Anaerosporobacter sp.
ATCATTAATCCAAAATTCTGGCTAAACCTTAATCTCTTGCCGATAAAGATTGTCCAGCAAATGGTGATGATCATCTGCATTACAATAAAACTAATTCCACCTGCACCGATTTCTAATAAGGTGGACACACTAAGGGTAGCACCTAATAATACAATCGAGTAGGATAGTAAGTCAGATTCTGCAAATTTATATCCTTTATGGAATACGGATTGGTTTAACCATAGGTTTCCTACTAACATTCCTAAGAAAATGGCAATCGTCCCTCCACCGAGTTTGGGAACATAGTTTGCTAAGTACATGCTGATAAGCCCTAACACAGTTGCAACGATAAGACCTGGAAGGATTTCTTTTGGTTTCTTCAATAATTCCATCTGTCTTCCTCATTTCATTTCATTTTATTTTATAGATGTATTATATTTGTGTTATAATCATACGTAAAATAAATGTTAATAATCCATATCATAAATAATCTTAATCATAGGAGAATAACAATGATTTCAGAACTCAAGACATTCGTAGCAGTTGTGGAACTCAAAAATTTCACCAAAGCCGCCCAAGCACTTAATATGTCCCAACCTAGCGTAAGCATCCATATTAAGAATTTAGAAAACATGTTTCAGACTACTCTGATCAACCGTTCGGTAAAACAAAAGAAAATCATCATTACGGATAATGGCTATAAGCTATACACTCGTGCAAAAGAGATCTTAGACTTAATCGACCTTGCAAATTATGAACTCACTACCGAATCGACCACGCTAAAAGGCTCCCTAAGAATTGGATCGAGCCTTACCATCGGCGAATATCTACTTCCTGAATTCCTTACTTATTTTTCGAAGAAATATCCGGAAGTATACATTGAACTAGTCATGCAGAACACATCTAAGATCTGCAGTGGAATCCATGATCTTTCTTACGATGTTGGTTTCGTAGAAGGGCTTCCTCTCTCAGGCAATGTGACACAGCATTGTTTTTATGAAGATCAGATGGTTCTGGCTTACCCAAGTTCTTATCCTTCCATCAATGAAATCTCTGATCTTTCTTCCATTCACTGGATAAGCAGGGAAGATGGTTCAGGAACACGAGAATATCTGAATATCTATCTGAGCCAAAATCAAATCCAGCCAGAAAAGATGATCGTACTCGGAAGCAACTATGCCGTAACGCAAGCTATAAAACGGGACCTTGGCATTACCGTAATCTCCAAACTGGTAGTAGAGGAAGCAAAAAAACGAGGGGAATTAAACATTCATGAATTAGGAGAGTCGTTCACCCGCCAATTCTCCTATATCATTCCTAAGAACATCACTCCAACTACCATTACAAAAATTTTCTTACATGAATTAGAGGAATTCTACAAAATAGAGGTGCCGCACTAACATAACTTAGTGCGGCACCTCTGTTTTGTCTATCGCCTAAAGCTAATGATTTCTCACTAGCTCTTTTTATGATTCACTTTTTGTTACTCGCTCCAGAAAGCTTTGTACCCTTTCCATTTCCAATTCGGATACTAATTGATTGATATCAATACATAATACAAGCGTATTATTTACTGTTGCAATTCCTTGCATATAAGTGGTTTCACTAGATTGCAGTACTTGTGGAGGTTCTACGAACTCTCCTTCTTGCATGACGTGAATTTCATTTACTCCATCTACGATAAGTGCAAATGTTGCATTTTCACCTCTTGCAATAATAAGTTGAGATTCTTCCCCTAACGTTTTCATAGGAAAGTTAAACTTCTTATGAAGGCTGTATACCGGAATTACCTCTCCTCTTAAATTAATAATCCCTTCAATATTCGCTGGTGCATTTGGAACGCATACGAAATCTGTAACCGCTTCGATCGCTCTTACATATTCTACATCCATTCCAAGTACTTGTTCATTTACCTGAAATAATATTAGCTTTTCCATCGCCATACCTATTATCTTTACTCCTTTGTATACAGAAGGTCTGCTCCCTAAGACAGTTTTTTCGTATTAATCCATTTTAAATAGGCGTTTACAAATGGATCAATATTACCATCTAATACACTAGATACATTCCCTGTTTCTTCATTAGTTCTATGGTCTTTCACCATCGTATACGGCTGCATTACATAGGAACGGATTTGGCTTCCCCATCCGTTGTCGGTAACTTCTCCACGAATTGCAGCTTCTTTCTCTTGATTCTCCTGCTGTTTTAATAAGTAAAGCTTTGCCTTTAACATTTGCATTGCCTTATCCTTATTCATATGCTGAGAACGCTCATTCTGACATTGTACCACGATTCCTGTTGGGAAATGGGTGATTCGAATTGCAGAAGAGGTCTTATTGATATGCTGTCCACCCGCACCACTAGAACGGTACGTATCGATTCGAATATCCTCATCGTTTACTTCAATATCAATATTCTCTTCGATATCTGGCATGACATCACAAGATGCAAAAGAAGTTTGACGTTTTCCTGCTGCGTTAAATGGTGAAATTCGAACTAAACGGTGTACCCCTCGTTCTGATTTTAGTAAACCATATGCATTCTCTCCGTGAATTTCCATCGTAATCGATTTGATTCCGGCTTCTTCTCCATCTAGGTAATCAATGATTTCTGTAGAGAAGCCCTTTTTCTCTGCCCAGCGCTGATACATACGGCTCAACATACTTACCCAATCGCAGCTTTCTGTTCCACCAGCACCCGCATGGAGCGTTACAATCGCATCATCACTGTCATACTCATCGGATAATAACGTCGTAATTCGTAATGTTTCATAGGAATCTATAAATTGTTTTAACTCGTCTTCGATTTCTGGAATCAACGAAGCATCATTTTCTTCATACCCCATTTGGAGAAGAGTCTGAATATCTTCATATGCAGACTCAAGCTCCTCATAAGATTTAATGGTTGCTTTTAAGGATGTTAATTCCTTCATTACTGCCGCCGACTTTTCTGGGTCGTCCCAGAAATTCGGGGCCTCTAGTAAAAGTTCTAATTCTTCGACTCTAAGCTTTTTATTTGCTAGGTCAAAGTGAATCCCCCACTTCACGTAATGGTTTTTCATACGTAGACAACGTATATTTGAATTGGTCTAATTCAACCATTAAATTCACCTCATTCTATTTATGCTTTTCTACCACAGCATTGCTTATATTTTCTACCGCTTCCACAAGGACATGGATCGTTTGGTTGTACTTTTTTCTCATTTCTTTTTACAGGTCCTTTTTTAGAAGTTTCATCTTTGTTTGTTCCTGTAACTTTCGCTACTTCTTCACGCTCTACTTTCTGTTCGATACGTACATGCATAAGCGCACGAACAGTATCCATAGAAATCGCATCGATCATTTCGTCAAACATTTCAAAACCAGCAAACTTGTATTCTACTAATGGATCTCGTTGACCGTATGCTTGTAAGCCGATTCCTTGACGTAATTGATCCATATCATCGATGTGAGCCATCCATTTGTTATCAATTACTTTAAGAAGGATTACTCGTTCGATTTCACGTAATGCTTCTGGTTGTGGGAATTCTGCTTCTTTTCCTTCATAGAATTTTGCAGCTTCTTCTTTGATTTGTTGTGCTAATTGATCTTTTGTAAACGTATTTAACTGCTCTTTCGTTAACTTCACAGGTTCGATTGGAATGATTGGAAGTAATTCTGTATTTAGGCTTGCAATATCCCATTCTTCTGCCATTTGCTCATCGCTGATGCAGTTGTTTACAATGTGTTCTACATCATCACCAATCATCTTGAAGATCGTATCGCGCATGCTTTCACCATCAAGTACGCGGCGACGTTCTTTGTAAATTACTTCTCTTTGTTCATTATTTACTTGATCGTATTCTAATAAATTCTTACGAATTCCAAAGTTGTTATTTTCAATCTTAGTTTGCGCTTTCTCAATCGCATTCGTTAACATCTTATGCTGAATTTCTTCACCATCTTGAATTCCTAAGGAATTGAAAACACTCATTAGACGTTCAGAACCAAATAATCTCATTAAGTCATCTTCTAAGGATAGGTAGAATTTCGATTCACCTGGATCCCCTTGACGACCAGCACGACCTCTTAACTGGTTATCGATACGACGAGATTCATGACGTTCTGTACCGATGATTTTTAAACCACCAACTTCTTTTACACCTTCTCCAAGCTTGATATCCGTACCACGGCCTGCCATGTTTGTTGCAATCGTAACTGCACCTTTTTGGCCAGCGTCTTTGATGATTTCGGCTTCAAGTTCATGGAATTTGGCATTTAATACTTTATGAGGAATTCCTGCTCTCTTAAGTAATGCACTAATTTCTTCAGAACCTTCGATTGTAATCGTACCAACTAATACTGGCTGTCCGATTGCATGAGATGCCTTGATTTCTTCTACTACTGCATGGATTTTTTCCTTATGAGTTTTATAAACTGCATCGTGGTGATCCACACGAGCGATAGGAAGGTTTGTTGGAACTTCGATAACGTCCATTCCATAGATATCTCTAAATTCTTTTTCCTCTGTTAATGCCGTACCTGTCATACCAGCTTTCTTGCTGTATTTGTTAAAGAAGTTCTGGAATGTGATTGTTGCAAGTGTCTTGCTTTCACGATTTACTTTCACGCCTTCTTTTGCTTCGATTGCTTGGTGTAAACCATCCGAATAACGACGGCCTGGCATGATACGTCCTGTAAATTCATCAACGATTAATACTTCATCGTCTTTTACTACGTAGTCTTTATCTCTAAACATAAGATTATGTGCACGTAATGCTAAAATAATGTTATGTTGGATTTCAAGGTTTTCTGGATCTGCTAAGTTTTCTAAGTGGAAGAATTTTTCTACCTTATGAACACCTTGAAGAGTAAGTGTAACGTTCTTATCTTTTTCATTTACTGCGAAATCACCTGTCTCCTCTTTTTCTTCGTTCATAAGCATATCCATCTTGGATAACTCAACTTCTTCCCCACGAACCATTTGTCTTGCTAATACGTCACACGCTTCGTATAGCCTTGTGGATTTACCGCTTTGACCAGAAATGATTAATGGTGTTCTTGCCTCATCGATTAATACAGAATCGACCTCATCGATGATTGCATAATGCAAATCTCTCATAACAAGTTGATTTTCATAAATCACCATGTTATCTCTTAAGTAATCGAATCCTAATTCGTTGTTTGTAGCATAGGTAATATCACAGTTGTAAGCTTCTCTTCTTTCGTCGTTTGTTAAGCCGTTTAGTACAACGCCAACAGTAAGACCTAGGAACTGATGAAGCTTACCCATTTCTTCCGCATCACGGTGTGCAAGGTAATCATTTACAGTTACGATATGAACACCTTTCCCCTCAAGTGCATTTAAGTATGCTGGTAATGTAGATACTAATGTCTTACCTTCACCAGTACGCATTTCTGTAATTCTTCCTTGATGTAAAATTACACCACCGACTAATTGAACTCTATAATGTCTCATGTTAAGCACACGTTTACTAGCCTCACGAACAGTCGCATATGCTTCCACTAATAAGTCATCTAACGTTTCTCCCTTTGCAAGACGTTCTTTGAATTCAATCGTTTTATGTTTTAATTCTTCATCCGATAATTTTTCAAATTCAGGTTCCAAAGCTTCAATTTTATCAACAATTGGATAAACCAATTTTAATTCTCTTTGGCTATGTGTTCCAAACAGTTTTGTTATTAAACCCATATTGTACTCACTCCTGTGTTCTCTAAAGTTAACGATAGTTTCTACCTATCATCATAATATTCTTATTGTAACATTACTATATAGACATCGCAACTTTTTCTTTTTCCGCATATTCTTTGCTTATTCAAGCTTTCCCACACTTCTTTGATTTCATTCAAGCGCAATTCTTATCGTTTTTTGTCCCCCCATTTGATGCTCCTAATGGTATGTTCTATATAACAAAAAGAGGCAGTTTGAATGCACAAACTGCCTTTGTTCTCCTTATTTTTAAAATTCTGGTTCGATCAGTCCATATGTATTGCCTTTTCGTTTATACACCACGTTCACTTCGTCTGTATCTGCATTGCGGAATACATAGAAACTATGGCCTAACAGTTCCATCTGTACGCATGCTTCCTCTGCATCCATCGGTTTCATTGCAAAATGTTTGGAACGAATGATATCGATTACTTCATCTTCTTCATCTCCATCTTCGATGAATGTCTTACTAAAGTTAATGGCTGCCTGTTGTTTATGTTCTGTGAGCTTCGTCTTATATCTTCTTACTTGGCGCTCGATGATTTCTTCTACAAGGCCGATGGATACATACATATCCGTACTTGTTTGTTCTGCACGAATGATCGTACCTTTCATTGGAATTGTAACTTCGATTTTTTGTCTATCTTTTTGAACGCTAAAGGTTACATGGACTTCGGTATCATCTGTGAAGTACCGTTCTAACTTTCCAAGCTTGTCAAATACAGCTGCTTTTAATCCTTCTGTTACCTCAATGTTCTTACCGCTAATAATATATTTCATAAGATCCAACTCCTTTTCTCACTTCTATAAGTGGAATCCGATTTCACTCATATAAAATTAGATACAACGTTTCTCTTTCTATGAGTATTTCTACTTATAAAAGCTTTCTTTGTTGTCCTAATACAAACTCATTCTGTTTTTCAATATGTAAAATGATGAACTTTGTATTATTTAATGATATTATAGCAATCCGAATCTAAAAATTCAAGCGATTGTCAAAGAGAACTGCTTATTTTTTGTTACTATTACTAATATATA
>CALZJY010000111.1 GCA_945787925.1 uncultured Anaerosporobacter sp.
TCTGTCGTTACCTTGGATAAAAGATCTGGATCGTTGTCGTATTGATCTTTTAAGTTTGCCTGGAATCCGATGGAAGTCTGTTTGTTTAGACGGCTCTTGATTACCTTGTCTAACTCTGGGAATGCGCCACCACAAATAAATAAGATATTACGAGTGTTTATCGTAGTAAGTGGCACCATCGCATTCTTGCTTGTGGCACCTACTGGCACTTCCACGTCTGCACCTTCTAATAATTTTAAAAGGCCTTGTTGTACGCTCTCGCCGCTTACGTCACGGTTTGTCGTACTTTTCTTCTTCGCGATCTTATCGATTTCATCGATAAAGATGATTCCGCGTTCTGCTTTTTCCACATCATTATCCGCTGCTGCTAATAACTTGCTTAATACGCTTTCTACGTCATCACCGATGTAGCCAGCTTCTGTAAGAGAAGTTGCATCCGTGATTGCTAATGGCACTTGAAGTAATCTGGCAAGCGTCTTAACTAAATATGTCTTACCACTTCCCGTTGGTCCAATCATAAGCATATTGGATTTTTCAATCTCAATATCATCCATCGTGTTTGTGGCTACACGTTTGTAATGATTATATACTGCAACCGAAATTACTTTCTTTGCATATTCCTGACCGATTACAAAGTCATCTAACTGTCCCTTGATAATATGTGGCGCAGGAATATTTTTTATATCAAGGGCTGGTGCGCCTTGGTCTTCCTTTTTCTTTTTTAATTTTTGATTCTTTGGAACTTCATTTTTGATCGAAGAAAATTGCATCATGGATGGGTCGAACTTCATAATATCCATGTATGGCATACTACCATTATTCATCGTATCAAAAGTTTTTTGCATACAATCGTTACAAATACAGATGTTATTTGGAATATGAATCATCTTGCCAGCTTTGCTTTCTGGTCTTCTGCAAATATAGCAGATGTCTTCATAACGATCGTCTCTATCTGCATCTTTTCTATCTTTCTCATCTACCATGCCTTTACTCCTTATTTTAACTTATCTCAAAATTGTTCTTATTTTTAGAATTAACACTTTCATTCATTATATCCTAACAAGAAGTGTTACACAAGTTAAAATACGGTTTTATCGGATGCTGAATGGCCATTGGCTACCATTGCCGTCAGAGTTTCCGTTACCTCCGAAATAATAGTAGTTTCCGCCATCATCGCCTCTATTTCCTTGGCTGCCTTGTTGTGATTGGCTGCCTTGTTGTGATTGGCTGCCCTGGCTATTGTTTGCTGCTGTACCTTTTTGAAGTTTTACTTTCACTTTCATTTCTTTGTATCCACCATTGGATTGTCTTTGAAGAGTGATCGTTACTTCTGTTCCAACTTTATAGCTGTTTACACGTTCTTTTAATGCACTGATGCTTGTTACTTCGATACCGTTTACTCCTGTGATGATATCGTTTTCTTTGATTCCCGCTAAATCTGCTGCTCCCTTGTTTGCTACCTCCGTAACACGTACACCTAATGGGATGTTGTAGTATGCATGTACCGTTTCATCTACATCTGTACCAGAGATTCCAAGGTATCCTTTTTCTTCTTCCGATAATGCGTCTTTTGTCATTAAGTCATTTAAGATCGGGATTGCTTTGGAAATTGGAATCGCATAACATACCCCTTCTACATCCGTAGAGGAATATTTTGCAGAGTTGATTCCGATTACTTTTCCTGTTATGTCAAGTAATGCACCACCACTGTTTCCTGGGTTGATTGCAGCATCTGTCTGTAATAATACTCTTGTAGAGTTATCCATTGTGACTGGACGGTCTTTGGCACTTACGTAACCTACTGTTACGGATTGTCCATATCCTAATGCGTTGCCGATTGCAATCGCCATCGCACCTACTTTTAGGTCGTCGGAACTTCCTAATGTAGCGATCTTAATGGATTTTTTCGTACTGTCCTTGATGTCTCTTAGCTTGATCTTTAAGATTGCCAGATCGTTCGTGCTATCATATGCCTTTAATGTTGCGTTCACACTCTTCTCATCGTTAAATACGACAGAGATGGATTGTGCTTCAGATACTACATGGTAGTTTGTTGCAACATATAGGTATTTGTCATCTTCTTTAATGATAATACCGGAACCACTTGCAACTCCCTGTGCTTGTTGTCCGTATCTTGTAGTTGACACGTTACAGTTAATCATAACGATGGAAGGTAGGGCGCTTTCTACTACGCTAGATACGCCAGAGTTTGTATTTGCGCCGTCTACTGTTTCTGTGGACTTGATTGGATCGCTTTTTACTGGACTCGTTGTATCATCTTTCTCTTCTTCGATTGGCGCTGTCACGTTATTATTTGCTCCTAATGTCGTATCCGGAAAGAATCCTCTTCGATCTGCAACACGTAAGGATGCATATGCACCAAGACCCACTACTAAGCCAAGTGCTGCCACTCCGCAAAGCTTTAATAGCTTATTGGAACTTTTCTTTGGTGGCTGATTGTTTGGATCTTGTCCGTAAGGACCATTTCCATAAGGGCCATACCCATTGTTAAAGTTTCCGTTATTATAATTGCCGTTGTTGTAATCGCCATTCTGATAGTTTCCATTCTCTTGATAAGTATGGTTATATCCATTGTAAAAATATGTGGAATGATCTGACTGGTTGCCTTGTGCATCATTTTGCCCATTTGTCATATCATCTTGATTTGGTGCAGATTGCTGGTCGTTCATTTCATTATAATCTTTTCCCATGTCTTTCACTTCTTTCTTAATCTTTTATACAATTCTTGGTATCTATTGTATCATCTATTTACAGAATAGCAATCATTTGTGACTTCTAAGTGAAGTTTTCATTAATTCTATACATATTTTCTTAATGGTTTTTTTCTTGTATCGAATAGGAAACTAATGTATGATTAGTTCGAATCTTTTTGTAATACCCTAATACATAATAGGTATTCTTAATATACGAACTAGAAAGGATGGATCTTATGGCCAAACAAACCAAACGAAAAAGTCGCCGTAAATGGCACATTTTCCTACTTGTCGTAGTTAGTTTCCTACTTGCTCTTGCAATAGGTATTTTGTATCTTATGAGTAAAATTAATACCGTATCACTTAATATGGATAATGTTGCTGTCAATGATTTTGATAAATCGGAGCTCGAAGGCACAACCAACATTGCAATCTTCGGCGTAGACTCTAGAGAAAGCGACTTAACAAGCGCGACCAGAAGCGATACGATCATGATTTGCAGCATCAATAACAAGACAAAGGATGTAAAGCTTGTCTCTGTTTACCGCGATACATTAGCGGATGTAGATGGCACGTTCCGTAAAATCAATGCCGCGTATGCAAAGGGCAGTTATGAACTTGCCTTAAGCACGCTAAACAAGCACTTTGACCTTGATTTACGTAACTTCATAACCGTAAACTTTAGTGCAGTTACCAATGTGGTAAATAAGATTGGTGGTGTGGAAATCAAAATTGAAGAAGACGAAATTAACGCCTTGAATAAGAACATTAAAGACTGCAATAAATTAAATCAGACCAATTCTCCAAAAATCACAAAACCTGGCACGTATACGCTAGATGGAACCCAGGCACTTGCCTATGCGAGAATCCGTAAGACGGCAGGTAGCGACTTCAGACGTACTGCCCGCCAGCGTACCGTAATCGAGGCCATCTTAAAGAAAGCAAAGGATACTTCGCTGATTTCCTTAGCAGGCATCGTAAACGATATGCTTTCCCAAGTAGCGACAAGCTATAACATGTTCGACCTTCTAATGCTTGCAAAAGATGTTTCGAAGTATACAATTGTGGAACAGAGCGGCTTCCCATTCAACTACCGCGATGCATATGTAAACCGTGCTGCCGTACTTGTTCCAGATACCCTTACGAAAAATGTAATCAAGCTCCATAAATACCTTTATGGAACAGAAGGGTATGAACCATCTTCTACGGTTCGCACCATCAGTAAGAAACTTACTGCTTATTAATGTGAAAAACATGCCTATAGATGCACTCCATAGGCATGTTTCTTCTCGTTACATTTCTTTTTCTGATTCTCGTTTCTTCCAAAAGGATTCTACCACGGATTCGATGGAAAACTCATTTGCCACCGTATATGGGAACCATTCTCTTGGAAACAGTTCTAAATAGGAACGGGTTAGGAATCGGTCATCGAGTAATACGATGATTCCCTCATCCTGTTCCGTACGGATGACCCTTCCTCCGGACTGTAGTACCTTGTTCATTCCATTATAAAGATAGGAGTAGGCAAATCCATTTCCCTTCTTCTCTTCATAATATTCTCGGAAGATTTCCTTTTCGGTACAGACCATCGGAAGTCCGGTCCCTACGATGATCGTTCCAATCAGACGGTCTGCCTTTAAGTCGATTCCTTCACTAAAGATGCCACCCATCACGCAAAATCCAACCAGGCTTTCCTGTGGAGAATGCTGGAATCGTCCTAAATAGGCTTCCTTCTCTTCCTCGCTCATCGCCATCTCCTGTACAAGAATCTGGTCAATCAAGGAAGAAGTTCCTTCCTCTTTCCACTGCTCGAACACGGCAAGGATTTCATTCATAAATTGATACGATGGAAAGAACGTCAAGTAATTTCCCGTCTTCTTTCCTACGACCTTTTCAATATAAACGGCAATCCGCTCAAACTCCGATTTGGTCCTTCGTTTGTACTTGGTCGAGACATCCTGTCCAATGACTAGCAGCCTCTTATTTGGATCAAAGGAGGAATCTGCATAAATCGCATAATCCGTCTCCCTGCCTGCAAGCTGCTCCTTATAATACGTGATTGGAAGAAAGGTTGCGGAAAAGAATATCGCGCTTCTTCCCTTATCTAAACACATGCCAAGGTTAGTCGAAGGGTCCATGCATTGCAGCGTAAGTAAGAACTCCTTCTTTTCATTGAAGTGGGTGTAGATTAAGTACTTCTCATTTACCAGCTCATACATATTTAGAAAATGCATGATATCGAAATAGAACTGTAACACTTCCTCCCGTCCTTCAAATGCCTGATGTTCTCGAAGGAATTCATAATAATCACTGCCAAACCGCATGAGCCGTACTGCAAATGCATCGATATCATGACGGATCACATAGTCCTCAGATTCCCGCTTAAAGCTTAATAACTCCCGGTTGCAGGCATCTAGATGCTTCGTAAGCTTCCCTGCCCTTGCTCCTAGGATTCTCTTGATTTCTAGAAATCGCTCCTTCGATAGCGTGGCACTGTACATCTCCCTTGCACGCTCTACTAGATTATGCGCCTCATCAATTAAGAACACGTAATCCTGCTTCTTCTCATTTTGGAAGAAACGCTTTAAGGAGGCACTTGGATCAAAGGCATAGTTATAATCACAAATGATGCCATCCACCCATAAGGACACGTCTAATGCCATTTCAAACGGACATACCTTATAGTCTCTTGCATAGTCTTCGATTACTTCTCTTGTAATCGACTCCTCGTTGCTAATCAACTCAAAGACCGCGTCGTTGATCCGGTCATAATGGCCGCATGCCCGTTCGCAAGTCTCAGGGTTACATGCCACCTTGTCCATGCAACAGATTTTCTCTTTTGCCGTAATCGTCACCGTCTTAAGCCTTGCTCCTGATTGCTTTAGAATTCCAAATGTCTCTACCGCCACGGTCCTAGTAATCGTCTTCGCCGTCAGATAAAAGATCTTAGAAACCAGTCCCTCTCCCATTGCCTTTACGGTTGGAAACAAGGTAGAAATCGTCTTTCCTACTCCTGTCGGTGCCTCCATATAGAGCCGTTTCTCACGAAGGATGGTCTGATAGACACCCGTTACTAACTTCTTTTGTCCTTCCCGATAAGGAAATGGAAACTGTAACTGCTTGATGGAAGCGTTACGTTCTTCCTGCCACGTGATCTGCCAGTTCGCCCATTTGGCATATTCCTTAATCAGATGGTCAAACCATGCGGAAAGTTCCGCTAATTCATAGGTTTCCTCAAAGAACTTCGTAACCTCGGATTCTAGGTTGGCATAGGTCATACGCACGCCCATACGGGTCTCACCTTTTAACTTGGCATACAGATATGCGTAACATTTTGCCTGTGCTAGATGGACGGCAATCGGTTCTTCTAACTTTAGTACATCCATATAGACGCCCTTGATTTCATCAATCCATACGCCAGGAGTCTCTTCGTCTTCTTCCTTTAAAAGTACGCCATCCGCCCGTCCTTCCACTGTGATGATGAAGTGGTTTCCTTCATATTCTATAGGGATTTCTAGACTTAGCGGATACTCTGCCGTATAGTTCGTTCCCATACGTTTTTGCAGCTTCCTGTGGAGCTTTCCTCCCTTTAGCATCGCCTCTTTATCCGCAACGCCGATGGAGGACGTATTGATATTGCCAGAACGTAAGATGAACTCTACTAGGTTTCTTACTGAGATTTTAATGGTATGTGCCGTATTAAGTTCCATAAGATACGTTCCTTTCTAATCGTCAAAAAGGGTGGTTCAATTACTGAACCACCCCATTCTAGTTACATATATAATGAATAATCGTCATCATCATCATCGCCGTACAAGCCGTTTTCATAACCTCTTGTCCAATCGATGTTATTCGTTCTTTTTCTCTTCATTAGAGGACGATTGCTTTTTTCTTTTTTATTTTCCTGACTCTTTTTCTGCATTGCTTTTTTCTCTTTTTCAAAACGCTTTGCAGCTACTGCTTTGTCCGGTTGTGTCTCTTTATCTTTCGATGCAGACTTATTCGCTCTTTG
>CALZJY010000112.1 GCA_945787925.1 uncultured Anaerosporobacter sp.
TGAAATACGAAATGCTTCCGTTTCTTGCAATGCTTCCCTTCCTTGGCGAGATGGCGCCATATAATAGATTTAAAAGGGTCGTCTTTCCCGCTCCATTTGCTCCGACTACACCGATTTGATATACCAACCATTTCTTTTTGCCATATGCATTCCTCCTTCTATGGGAGGGGATTTCCTATGCAACAAAAAAATCCCTCCAAATTGCTTTGGACGGATTGAATTTATCTATATTATTATAGTACTCCCGATGATCAGAGAGATAAATCCAACCAGAATTGCAGTCCAAATAAAGACTTACGATGTAAGCCCATAGTTACCGTTCTTCTCTTCTTCGCTGAATTTATTTTCTCCACATGCGTTAAGTACCTCTGCCTTTCATTTTGATATCCTTATTTTACCATTTCAATCCTTTGCTGTAAACCATTATATGAGAACCTACACTTGGCAGCAAAAAAAGAGGAACCCCTTTCGGAGCTTCCTCTTTTCCTACAACTCTATTCCATAGATGCTGTCTGTTTCTTCTTAAATACACCGCAAGCAACAAATATTGCTGCACCAGCTATGAATAAGAAGATAGAGATAAACTGTGATGTACTTAGCGTACCCACATTACCACGAATCAAATCACCACGGTAGAATTCTAAGATGAATCTACCTACGCTGTATGCCATTAGATATAACGCACCTATTTGTCCATCTGCCTTTCTTTCTTTTGCTAGCTTTGCAAATAGCAATAATCCAAGGCATAATAGTAAATCAAGCACGCTGGAAATAATCTGTGTTGGCACAAGCTTAATCCCATTTGGTGCGATGTCCGAACCGTGGAATGTGATTCCAATTACACTCGTTGTCTCTCTTCCGTAGCAACATCCTGCTAACAGACATCCTACACGTCCAAATGCCTGTGCAAGCGCAACGCTAGGCATCGCAAGATCAAAGTATTTTAAGAAAGAAACCTTATTCTTACGGCAGAACAAGTATCCGCCAAGTGTTCCTCCAATGATTCCACCATACACGACGAATCCCGTCGCTAATTTGACCACATCGGTCTGTCCTGCCAAAATCTCTTTCATCTGTGTAATGATATATAGCACCTTGGCTCCTAAGAACCCACCTACGATACACCAAATGACAAGATCAAACACCTTATCCTTTTCTAAGCCATTCTTCTTTGCCTGTCTTTCCGCTAAGATGTACGCTGCAATAATACCGATTGCAATCATAAGGCCATATCCATAAATAGTAATCGGCCCAATATGAAATAATTCATTTTTCATACTGCTGTCCCTTCTGCTTTTCTATGCACTTTTTTACTAAGTATAACAGATAGCGACAAGAATGAAAATGAATTTTCTGTGTATTCTACTTACTCTTTGCTTTTTCTATCTAACGTAGCAATCATCTCATCTAACTGTTTTAGCATATGTTCTGCTTCTTCAAATGCACCGTTCTTTTGTTGGATCTTTTCTTTTAACTCTACTACACGGTCACGTACTTCTGTGTAGTAGCATACTTCCATCTTCACGTCTTCTTGAATCTTTGCTGTCATGCTTGTTACTTCGTCTACGACTTGTCCCGTATTGGCTGACTTGTCCGAAAGAGTCTTTGCAATGCCTTTGAAACGGACCATATATTCCGTCGCTTCCTTTACACTTGCACCATTTTCCACTACGGAGCTGTTTGCAGCTGTAAAACGTTGTACTAAGCGTTCTGCCTGCTCTTCTACGATTGCCATGGAATCATCAATCTGATTTACCATTTTCTTTGTCTCACCAGCTAGGTTGTTGATTTCATCTGCAACTACTGCGAATCCACGCCCTGTTTCTCCTGCTCTTGCTGCCTCGATGGATGCATTCAGCGCTAGTAAGTTTGTCTGAGAGGCGATATTTACAATTCCGGATGTATAATTCTTAATTTCCTTGAATGCAGATTCGAAGTCTTGCAGTACTCCTTCGATCTCCCCAAAGGTCTTATTTAATTCATATGTAGATTGTTGTAACCCTTCCATCTTCTTATGGCCACCTTCTGCTACATCATAGATTTCAGTAGACACTCCTTCTACTTCCTTGCAAACCGTTTCTAGTGCTTGAAAATATTGTGAAAAGGATAGGATTTGTTCTGTTACTTTGACAGAGCTACCTTTTAATGCTTCAAATGCTTCTTCAATTTTGATTACTTCCTTGATTGTCTCGCCTTCGTTTGCTACAAGTTGCTGTTTCTTTTCTTCTAATGCTGCGAGAGTACTTGTGATTTCAGAAAAGTCTAATTTCACACCCCCTACTTTTTCAACTTCTACTGGCTGTGCCTTTTTTTCTCTTCCAAAAAACATATTAATTCCTCCTATTTCTATAGCTATTACTATTTCCCCGTCATTTATTCTATATCGACATTTTTCTTCTTTTTCTGAAGGCTCTTTTCTGATTCCTTTTCAAAAAATAAGCCCATGTACTACATGTACATGAGCTTATCTTTATTTACTATCCTTAGATATCATACCCTCGTTTTTTTGAATCTCTCGTTTACGGATGACCTCGAATTTCCTCATATCTTCTGCAATCTCACCACTTAAGGCAAGCAAGCAGATTAAGTTTGGAATTGCCATAAGGGCATTGGCGATATCTGAAATATTCCAAACTACTTCCAATGCAGTCGTTGCACCCACAAAGGTTACTGCTGCAAAGATGATGCGGTAAACGATGTTATATTTGTGCGTCTTTGCAATATACTCAAAGGCTTTCTCTCCATGATACTCCCAACCAAGGATGGTAGAGAACGCAAAAAGCATGATTCCGATACTTACTAAGTAACCGCCTAGCTTTCCTAATACGGATTCAAATGCTGCAATCGTAAGTGCGGAACCCGATAGTACTTTTCCTGTGGCTGGGTCGATCTGCCCTAGTACTCCTGAGCTTGCAATACAAAGCCCTGTAATCGTACAAACGACGATCGTATCCCAAAACGTTCCTGTCATATTGATATAGCCCTGGCGAACTGGATGGTCTGTCTTTGCTGCGGCTGCCGTGATTGCTGCAGAACCCATACCTGCTTCATTCGAGAACACGCCTCTTGCAATACCATAACGCATGGCACGCATCATGCTTGCGGTAATCGTTCCTAATACGCCACCAGAAACTGCCTGTGGAGAAAATGCATATTTGAAAATCATAGCTACTCCACTTGGTACATTCGAAATGTTTCCTATAATGACGATTAACCCTGCAATCACATAGAATACAGCCATAAATGGTACTACTATGGAAGAAACTTTTGATATTTTTTGAATGCCACCTACGATGATGATTAAAGAGAGTACCATGATTATGGCACCCGTTATGTACGTCGGAATTTGAAATGTTTGATTTAAAGAACTAGAAATGGAGTTTGCCTGTGTAAGGTTCCCGATTCCAAAAGATGCTAATACAGCGAAGAATGCAAACAACCAGCCTAACACGATACCAAATCTCTTATATCGGAATGCCTTTTTCATTACATACATTGGACCTCCGCACATTTCTCCTTCTGCATTGATCTCACGATACTTGATTGCCAGCATGCACTCACTAAACTTGGAAGTCAATCCAAAGCATGCAGATATCCACATCCAAACCAAGGCCCCTGGTCCACCAGACACCATGGCAGTTGCAACACCAACGATATTTCCTGTACCGATGGTAGCAGCCAGTGCCGTTGTCAGTGCAGAGAATGGCGAAATGTCTCCAGCTGAATCTCCCTTCTTTCTTGCTTCCTTACTAAGCGTGCTCTTTAATGCGTACCCTAAGTTCCTCCAAGATAAAAATCTCGTTCGAATGGTAAGCAAAATACCTGTACCAACAAGAAGTACGAGCATCACTGGTCCCCATACGAATGCATCAATCTTACTAACGATCTCTGAGAATTTCTCCATTCCTTCTTCCTTCCTTTCCTTGTCCTTCACCAATAGTAAAGGGGAACAATCGAACATTGTTCCCCTTATCTTATCACGTGTAGTTTTATTCTGCATCCTGGTATCTTTGCTGCTGTTCTGCAATGAGTGCTGCATCGTCGAAGTAATTGATCTTCATGGCATCTTTTACTTCTTTCATTGTTTGTGCCGCTGCTGCTCTCGCTACCTGGCATCCTTGTTGAAGGATCTTATAGATTTGAGGAATCTGCTGTTCTAATTCCTTTCTTCTTGCACGGATTGGCGCTAACTCTTCCTGCATTACTGCATTTAAGAATTTTTTCACTTTGACATCGCCAAGCCCGCCACGCATATAGTGCGCTTTCAACTCATCAAGATTTTTATATTCTGGCAAGTATTTTTCAAAATGCTCTGGTCTGCTGAATGCATCTAAATAGGTGAATACCGTATTTCCTTCTACCTTTCCAGGATCGCTTACTTTGATATGGTCTGGATCGGTATACATGCTCATGATCTTCTTGCGTACGTCTTCCTCGGAATCTGATAAGTAAATGCAGTTATTTAAGGACTTACTCATCTTTGCCTTTCCATCCGTTCCTGGAAGACGCAAGCATGCTTCGTTGTCTGGAAGCAAGATTTTTGGATCTACCAACGTTTCTCCATATGTGGCATTGAACTTATGCACGATTTCCTTTGTCTGCTCGATCATCGGCATTTGGTCTTCCCCTACCGGAACGACGGTTGCCTTGAATGCCGTAATATCAGCTGCTTGGCTGATTGGATAGTTGAAGAATCCTACTGGGATGCTTGCTTCAAAGTTACGCATCTTGATTTCGCTCTTTACGGTAGGATTTCTCTGTAATCTAGATACGGTCACGAGGTTCATATAGAATGTGGTGAGCTCGCACAACTCCGGAATTTGAGACTGAATGAAGATCGTCGTCTTTTCTGGATCGATACCGCATGCCATGTAATCAAGGGCTACCTCAATAATATTCTGTCTTACTTTCTCTGGATTGTCTGCATTGTCCGTAAGTGCCTGTGCATCTGCGATCATAATGAAAATCTTATCGTATTCTCCAGAGTTTTGTAACTCTACTCTTCGTTTTAAAGAACCTACATAATGCCCGATATGCAATTTTCCTGTTGGTCTATCTCCTGTTAAAATAATCTTCTCCATTGTTATTTCCTCCATTTTCTCGTAATATCCACCAATACCTCTACGGCTTCCATATGCCGTCTGTCTCTTGCGCCCCAATCCGTCTCTATTCTTTCGAACGGCTTTCGCAAAACAACAAAGTATGCATCTTATGCTTTTTACTGTATGCTTTTTCTTGAAAAAAGTTCCTATATAGGAACACACACTGTTGCAAAAAAAAACTCTTATCCTTTTTACAAAGGATAAGAGTACGATTCTTATTCATGCCACCATTGCAATTATTTGCATACTAACATATGCTTCCATCATAACGGTTAGGAGTTCCGTCAACGCCTACTCTTAGTTCGGGTTGCCCTCATGAGCCCATTCGAACAGCATTCCAATCATACTGCACTCTCACCATGTGCAATTCTCTGTAAATCTTCTGTACTGCCTACTCTTCTCAATCATCAGTTTTTGGTGCTTTATTCTTTTATATATAACAAGGATAGTCCTCTTATTTTAGAATGTCAAGGCTTATACCTTAATTTGGTAAATGAATTGTCTTGCCATACAGATCGTGACTGCAAAATATTCTGGAACGACAAGCTTTTCCATGTCCCGGTCTCCATGGGTCGCAAGCCATCCAAGCCGTACGATGCGGCGGAGCAGTACAAACATAGGCGCCAACATCCGTTCCTCTCTCGTAAGCGGACGTATGGAGGAATATCCATTCAGTAAGGTGGGTAACAGCTCGGCCACCTCAGCCCCACATTCCACCAACGTACAACCAAGATCATAAAGATACCAGCCATAACCGCAATCGGTAAAATCCAGGATTTGCATCACGCCATCCTTTACGATGATATTGCTCCTATGTAAATCTGCATGAATCATCCCATAATGACAAGGACCTTTTCCAAACCGACGAAGCACATCCTCCATCTTCTTAATCGCACGCTCTAAGATCCTAGTCGTTTTCCCATCCAGCTCCCGGTAGTCATGCCAGTCGCCAAAATCCTTCCGATCTCATACATTTCCTCCTTCTGTCGGTTCCTTCTGCCCTGCCCAAGCAAGCCCCCTTCTAAAAAAGAAAACAGGCAACAGACATAATTCCCCGGCCTCCCTGGAATGGTCATCCACTGCAATAACTCTCCATCTCGACCCTCATATACTTTGGGCAGCACAAGGGAGGTATCCTTCCGTATTTCCTGCATCCATAAAAGCTCGCTTAATACTTCCTCCCTTCTATGGTACCCCGGGCGGTTTACACGCAACACATATTGGGTATCGTCCTGTGCCTGTATGAAGAAGGCATAATTCTCCGAATACTTGATCAAGTTTACATCGGGCTGTTCATAAAAAGGATACCGCTTACAGATCCATTCCCTTACCGTCTTCGTTATTAGCTCTTTCTGTGTCATGCGCTCCCCCCTTTACCTCAATCTTTTTTGTTTTTATAAAGAACAAAGTAACGCAATTTCCTGTGCAACAAAAAAGGCACCTGCCATCCTGACAAGCACCTTTGCTTTCTTCTCTTTATTTACGTGTAGTATAGACCTCTGCAAAACTGATGTCAATACACACGGACGTTTTCATCACTTTCCTATGTCATGGGATTCGTTTTCTTTACATATCGGTCTAGTTCTCGCAAGAATAAAAGGACAAATGGAAGTGCCGTA
>CALZJY010000113.1 GCA_945787925.1 uncultured Anaerosporobacter sp.
GGAGTTTCTCAACAGAGAAACGGAGATATATGAAACTAAAAACCACCTGCTATGTGACGGGTGGTTATGACTTGCTAGAAATTCATATTGTTCCAGCCCCAGTGGCTGATTTCTGTATATTTTACATAAGTACGGTCTGCAGGAATGTTAAGGTGTGTTGTCACTACGTTGCAGATCTCTTTTGTTAACGCATCATACGCATCGTTGGATGCTTGGCCGAAGATTGAGATTTCTACCATGGCAGCAGGTGCATCCGTTCCTTTAAAATAAAGGGCATAGTTTGGTTCGATTCCTACCATAAGCCAGCTTTCACTCTTTCCAGGAATCGCAGTGATGGCTTGTCCAAATGCAGATTTTAAGCTTACTTCGGTTTCTTTTGTAACGGATTCGTTCGTTTTGATGTTGATAAAAGGCATGTTGAGATGCTCCTTTCAAAATGATGTGATAGATTTATTATAAATGGAAAAATTATGATTTACAAGGTATAATGAAAGTAGAAAAACAGGCAGCGAGGCAGAAAGAGGGAGTTGGAATGAGGGAGAAAATTCGAAGTGCCGTATTAGGAGCAGCAATAGGAGACGCGCTTGGTGTACCCGTAGAGTTTGCAAGTCGAGGGGAATTAGAAGCAAATCCAGTCATAGGGATGATTGGATTTGGTACGTATCACATGCCAGAAGGAACTTGGTCGGATGATACCAGCATGACACTGGCAACCATGCATAGCCTGCTATCTGGAGTAGATGAAGAGGATTTAATGAAGCATTTTACAGAATGGCTGTTTGATGGCAGTTATACGCCATATGGACAAGCCATTGGTGTGGGAAATACAACGAGACAAGCAATCTTGCAGTACCAAAAAGGAAAGAATCCAAAAGAATGTGGAGGGGCACAAAAGAACGACAATGGCAATGGCTCGCTTATGAGAATCCTTCCTGTTGTGTTATATGGATGTGCAGTGTATGGATTTGATGTAAAAGAAGAAGAAATTTTACCGTTAGTACATAGAATTGCTGGACTTACCCATCGTCATGTGAGAAGCCAGATTGCATGCGGAATTTATACGATGATTGTGCTTACTTTATTAAAAGAAGGCAATCTTTCGTATTCTATTTCTCATGGAATGGAACGGGCGTTTCGTTATTATGAACAGAATAAAGCGTTGGTGGAAGAAGTGCGATTCTTTGATCGGATTCGAAAAGAGTCTTTTCGTGATTTAAAAAAGGAAGAAATTCAAAGTACGGGCTATGTGCTTGATACATTAGAAGCTGTGCTCTGGTGTTTATTAAATTCAAAAAGCTATAAGGAATGTGTGTTAAAGGCAGTCAACCTTGGAGGCGATACGGACACCATTGCTTCAATCGCAGGAGGAATTGCAGGAATCGCCTATGGAATGGCTGGAATTCCAGAAGAATGGACCCGGGAATTAAAATGTGGAGAGTACATTGAAGAGTTGTGTGCAGCATTTTCGGAAGTCGCCTATCAAAAGAGTTTACTTCGGCTGCTTCCATTTGAATCGTTTTTAGAGATTGCAACAAAGCGTTCTTGCTATACGGGTGAAAGCCTAGAAAAAGAGAAGGCTAGGTATGTATTTGCGTACCCAGAATATACGGCTCAGGTAAATGAGTTTATACATACGGTAGAAAACTCCTATTTTTGGTCTTATCATTATATTGCGGTATTGAATGCACATGGGTTGGATGTAACGGAGGGATTGAAAACTGCAATCGATACGGCAGATGTGTCGCTCCTTAGTGCAATCCTTACTGCATATATCAGACAGGAACGTTTTGAAGAGGGACTGATTGCGACTGCAATTGAAGAAAAAATCTTCTTACATATTTTGCAATGTTTACAGAAGCAACTGATTCCCTAGTATGAGGAGGAAAGGAACGGTCAATACTAGGAATATAATTGACAAACAGTAGAAAACTGGATAAAATTTAAAAGATTGTATAAAAACAGAAAAGCCGCACAATTTCGGCAAACAAAGAAGTTGTGCGGCTTTATTAATATTGACATAACAAGGAGAATACAATGGAACAATTATTACGTGTAGGCGTAATTTCAAATACGCACGGAATTCGCGGGGAAGTAAAAGTATTCCCAACGACAGACGATCCAACTCGTTTTGAAGGATTAAAAGAAGTAATTCTAGATACAGGAAAAGAACAATTACCTCTTCATATTTCCAACGTGAAATATTTCAAACAATTCGTAATCTTAAAATTCAAAGAATACAACAATATCAATGATATTGAACGTTATAAAGGAAAAGACCTTTATGTTACAAGAAAAAACGCAGTACCATTAGAAGAAGGCGAATACTATATCGCAGACTTAATTGGTTGCAAAGTGATCACAGATGAAGGAAATGACCTAGGTGAATTAGTAGATGTATTAGAGACAGGTGCAAACGACGTATATATCGTTAAGACAAACGAAGGAAAAGAAGTACTTCTTCCTTATATCGAAGACTGCATCAAAGAAATCGACATTGAAAAGAAAGAAATCATCGCGCATATCATGCCAGGTCTTCTAGACTAGAAAGGTGTGTAGGAAAGCATGAATTTTTATATCCTTACGTTATTCCCAGAGATGGTAGAGCAAACGTTTCATACAAGCATTATGAAACGTGCAGCAGAAAATGATTTGATCAGCTTAGAAGCAGTCAATATCCGTGATTTTTCGGAAAACAAGCATATGAAGGTGGATGATTACCCATATGGCGGTGGTGCAGGAATGGTAATGCAACCAGGTCCAGTATACAGCGCATATGAATCCATCAAAGAAAAAGCAAAAGGCGCTAGAGTCGTATATATGACTCCGCAAGGGAAAGTATTCAATCAGAAAATGGCAGAAGAGTTGGCGCAAGAAGAAAACCTAATCTTCTTATGTGGTCATTATGAAGGCATTGACGAACGTGTCTTAGAAGAAATCGTTACCGATGAAGTTTCCATCGGAGATTATGTCCTTACAGGCGGAGAACTTCCTGCACTTGTAATGATGGATGCCATCGGACGTCTAGTACCTGGTGTATTAAACAATGATGTATCCGCAGAAATCGAGTCGTTCCATGATAACTTACTAGAGTACCCACAATATACAAGACCAGTAACATGGCATGAAAAAGAAGTGCCATCCGTCTTATTATCTGGACACCATGGTAATGTGGAAAAATGGAGAAGAGAAAAATCCATCGAACGTACGCTGGCAAAGCGTCCAGACCTATTAAAAGATGCAAATTTAGACAAAAAAGAACAGCAATATTTAGCAAAACTAAAAGAAGCGAATAAATAAAGTAAAAAAGTAGAAACTATTAATAATAAAAATTTACTTGCATTTATTATGGGGATATGATAAAGTAGAGTCGTTGTGAGATTACGGGTGTTCCTCTGCTACTATATAGCGTATTAAGAACATCTAATTTAAATTAGGAGGTCACACAAAATGAATCAAATTATTAAAAATATCGAAGCTGCTCAATTAAAAGCAGAAGTACCAAGCTTTTCCGTTGGTGATACTGTAAAAGTATTCGCTAAAGTAAAAGAAGGTAACCGTGAAAGAACTCAGGTTTTCGAAGGTGTAGTATTAAAAAGACAAAATGGTGGAGCTAGAGAAACTTTTACAGTTAGAAAAACTTCTAACGGTATTGGTGTAGAAAAAACTTGGCCATTACACTCCCCAATCGTAGAAAAAGTTGAAGTTGTAAGATACGGTAAAGTTAGAAGAGCTAAACTTAACTACTTACGTCAAAGAGTTGGTAAAGCTGCTAAGGTTAAAGAATTAGTTAAATAATTCTCTCCAATCTTAGTTCTAACAACGATATGTTAGAAATCTTAAGGGACAAATCACGTATTTGTCCCTTTTTTATTTACGCGAACAACGAGCCAAAGTCCTGCTTGCATGACCTTGGCGACTGTCGCGATAACGAGTCGTAGAAGGAACACTTTGTTTATGAATGAAATTTTGTAAAAATAGATTTTCGTGTTATAATAGGGATGTTAAACAAGAAAAGGTAAGAAAAAGGAGTAGGGAATGAACTTCGATTTTGATCATGTAGGCCGACAAGATGCGAAGAAAGGACGCCTATTTCGTTTGGGTCTTTGGATGGTAGAGCTTGTGGCCGTAATCATACTTGCTTTTGTAATTGTACATTTTGGGTTACAGAAAATTAAAATTCATGGTGATTCCATGAGCCCTACTTTGGTTGAAAATGATTCCATAATCGTGAATAGGCTGAATTATAAGTTTTCGGCACCAAAACGCGGAGATGTAATTGTGTTTAAACAAAGCGGGCAGGAACATAGCTACTATAATGTAAAACGTATAATAGCGCTTCCAGGAGAAACGATAGAAATCAAGGATGGTTTGATTTATATCAATGGGAAAGAATATAAAGAACAGATTGAAGTAGAAGCAATTACAAACAGTGGAATTGCCCAGACTCCATATAAGCTAGAAGATACGGAGTACTTTGTATTAGGGGATAATCGTAAACAAAGTATAGACAGTCGTTTCCAAAGTTTTGGTACGGTTGTAGAAAAAGACATTATCGGGAAGGCATGGATTCGTACAAATCCATTTAAATTTGTAAGTAGCTTAAATATAAAACCAAAAGCGAAGGAGACGGAAGCACCAGCGGCAACCCCAAGTGCGTCCCCATCTCCATCCCAAAAAAACTAGAACTTAAGAACAACGAGGTAAATAGATATGCATTTTCAATGGTATCCAGGTCATATGACGAAAGCAAAACGTCAGATGCAAGAAGACATTAAGTTAATCGACGTAGTAATTGAATTAGTGGATGCAAGAATTCCATTAAGCAGTAAAAATCCAGATATTGATGATTTAGCAAAGAACAAATCTAGAGTTATTTTATTAAATAAAGCGGATTTAGCAGATCCAGCGCAAACAAGACGTTGGAAAGAATGGTTTGAAAACAAAGGCTGGTATGTATTAGAAATCAACGCAAAAAAAGGTACAGGTGTAAAACAAGTACAAAACATTATTTTGGAAGCTTGTAAAGAAAAAATCGAACGTGATAGAAAACGTGGAATCATTAACCGTCCAGTACGTGCTATGATTGTAGGTATTCCAAACGTAGGGAAATCTACATTCATCAATACATTCGCAGGAAAAGCATGTGCCAAGACAGGGAACAAACCAGGTGTTACAAAAGGTAAGCAATGGATCCGTTTAAACAAGAACGTAGAGTTATTAGATACACCAGGTATCTTATGGCCGAAATTTGAAGACCAATTAGTAGGACTTCGTCTTGCATTCATTGGTTCTATCAAAGAAGAATTATTAAACATCCAAGAACTTTCTATGGAATTATTAGACTTTATGAATAAACACTACAAGGGTGTGATCGAAAGCCGTTATGAATTAGAAAATTATGAGGATGCAGTAAAAACATTATATCATGTGGCAGAACTTCGTTCCTGCAAGTTACGCGGAAACGAATTAGATATTAACAAAGCAGCAAGTCTTATCATTGACGATTTCAGAAGTGGTAAGTTAGGTAAGATTACATTAGAATTCCCAGAATTACCAGAAGAGAATAACGAGGAAGAAGCAAGTCAACCAATCAACGCCTAATCGAGGTGATCGCAATTGAGAAAACAAAACGAAGTAGAAGATAGCTTAGAGTTTTGTAAAGATATTGAGATTTACGAGAAGCACGAGCGTGCACGTAAGTTTAACATGGAACGATATCCAAGACTTAAGGATTATATTGATGGTGGAGAACGCTTTGTAAAGAAAGACAATAAGACGTATGAAGAACCCCTTCATACGTCTGAGTCTATCATGGAAGAGCTAGAAAATAAGGAATTAGAAACCAATAAGCAGCAAACGAAGGGTTGGATACGAAGCTTGGTACAAGTAATGGTATCAATTATTGTAGCATTTTTGCTTGTTTATACGGTGACTACATATGTTGTTACAGTCACATCGGTACATGGAGAATCCATGAAACAAACACTTGAGGATGGAGATGTTGTCTTAATCGACAAGATTTCCTATCGTTTTCATCCACCAAGTCAGTTTGATCCTATTGTCTTTACCCATAACTCCCAGGTGAATCTTGTAAAGCGCATTATCGCGCTTCCAGGACAAACCATACAGATTACCAATGGAACCATTTTCGTAAATGGAGAAGTGGTGAATGAGAATTTTGGAACAGAAGAAATCGAAGACGCAGGGGAAGCGGAGTTGCCGATTACCTTAGGCGATGACGAGTATTTCGTTCTCGGAGATAATAGGAACAATAGTACTGATTCTAGATCAACGTATGTTGGAGTAGTCAGAAGACAAGACATCATTGGAAAGGTCGTATTCCGCCTATATCCAGTTAGTCAGATACAAACAATAAAATAAGAGGGAAGTTACATGAAAAGTTTAGCTGTAATTAAACAGGAATTAGAAGCAGCAAGCCGTGAAGAACGTAAGTCTATGCTTGCACTTTTAAAAGACGATACTCGTACTGGTGTGATCAATCTGATTAAAAAGTATGAAAAGCAAGAAGAAAAATATTTAGCAGAACTTGCTCGTATCGAAGTAATGAAACAATTCGAATATGCACATGCAGATGCAACCTATATTTGTGGGATTGACGAAGTAGGACGCGGCCCATTAGCAGGCCCTGTGGTTGCTGGTGCAGTAATCCTAGATCCAAATAATGATATTTTATATCTAAATGATTCTAAGAAG
>CALZJY010000114.1 GCA_945787925.1 uncultured Anaerosporobacter sp.
AGGTCGATTTGATTCGTAAAGACGGTGACTGCGTCGAGGTTGTGGATTTCAAATCCGAAAAGAAACCAAACTTAGAAGAGGGCTCTGCAGCATTTGATCGTTATCGTCGTCAGTTAGAGGTATATGCATACTTGATTGAAGAACGTTTAGGCAAGACAGTGAGCAAGATGCATCTGTATTATACTGGGGAAGATGGAGATAATCCGACCATTACGTTTGATAAGTCAAAGGAATCCATTCGCAGTACGATGCAGGCATTTGATCAGGTAGTAGAAGAGATTGAACACAGAAACTATGCTCATGGCGCAATAACTATGGAACAATGTAGGGGCTGTGATATGCGTTTCTACTGTAGAGGCAGAAAACAATAGAATAACTCAAAACTAGGCAGTAGGTAAGAGGAGACTCTTGCTTACTGCCTAGTTTGCGAGTAAGATAAAAAGAAGGAAGAATAGGAGGGAAAAGAGTAAAATGAGAAAAGAAACACAAGAAGAGGTTATACATCATGGAAGAGTGGTCTGTGGACAGTTTATTCGACCAGAAGGGAACGGACCATATCCAGTTGTAATCTTTAGCCATGGGTTTAACGGAAGTTATACCAACTTTCTAAAGGATGCCTATTTTATGGCGGAGCAAGGAAGTGCATCGTTTTGTTTTGATTTCTGTGGTGGTTCAGTGGAGGCAACGAGCAGCATGGATACAACCGAGATGACGATCACGACAGAATGTGAAGATCTTCGTGCAGTCGTGGATTGGTGTTATTGTTTCCAGCACTTTGTATGGCAGATGATTGGACGAAACGTTATAAGAGGCTCGAAGACGTTCCAGAGACTGTGGACTTATGGGGGATGACAATCGGACGTCGGTTCGTGGAAGAAGTATATGGAACGAATGTATTTTCAAAACTTGGTTCTTATCAAGGAGAAGTCATGTTCTTCCATGGAGGATATGACTCTATCGTGCCGATTTCTTATAGCGAAAGGGGAAGTCAGTTATATGCACAGAGCGAGCTTATCGTTTATGAGGAAGAAGGACATGGTTTTTCGGAAGAAACCAATCAGCTAGTAAGAGAACGTGTAGCAGATTTTATCTTACATAAAAAATAAAAAATTGGCTATTCAACAAACTGGAATTTGTCTATTTTCTATAATTTTGACCTATGATATTTCCTGTGTCATCTACAAAAAAATCAATTGAGCCTAATACTTCATCATCAGTTGTTGTGAATACAACCTTAAAATACTTTTCTGAATTAGTATCATCGGATATTTTATAATAATTATCTGGTAATTTTTCTATCATTGTAATGATAGGATGATCCCAATTTGTCACAGTACTCACTTCTGCACTATTGTTTTCGCTTAAATAATTTTGACAAATATTTATACAATCCTTTTCATTAATAGTTGCGACCGTTGAATTTGGCTCTGTAGTTATTTCTTGCGAAATTATGGCTTTTTCTTCATTTTTATCTGTTGATGAAACATTTTGATTGTTTTGATTTCCACAAGCACCCAACAATAGCATATTTGCCACTAATAGTGAAATGATAATTTTTTTCATAATGATTACCTCCTTTACATATAAGACGGATTTTCTATGTCCAAAGTTTCAAAAGACAAAAAAATTAGATGGAAAAATTCCCTTGGTTTCACTAGCGTTATATTTTTCTCCTTGGAGATGATGAGTAATGAGTTCTATTTTGATGTATGCCAATTGGTAAGGAAGCATGCGATTAGAAGTTCATAGTTTGAGTTTGAAGGAGGAATCGCAATGGATACGAAAATGATTGATATCATTTCCCCGTTAACAAACGAAGTAATTGGTCAAGTCAAGGCAATGTCAAAAAAAGAAGTAGGTGCCATCATACAAAAGGCAAAGGAAAGCTGGCCTGCTTGGAGAGAGTTAGCAAGTTCGAAACGTATGGAATATCTTTATAACGCAGCAGACTTGTTAGAGGAAAGAGCAGATGAATTAGCCGAAATCGTGATGCTTGAGGTAGGAAAGGATAAGAAGAGTGCCCGCACGGAAGTCATGCGTACGGCAGACATGATTCGATTTACCGTAGATATTGCAAAAGGATTAAATGGTACGATGATTCCAGCGGAGAACTTTCCTGGAGGATCAAAAAACAAATATGCCATTACGAACCGTGAACCTCTTGGTGTTGTATTAGCCATCTCTCCATTTAACTATCCCGTAAACCTAGCAGCATCGAAGATTGCGCCCGCACTTGTGACTGGCAATACGGTCGTGTTTAAGCCAGCAACCCAAGGAAGTCTTTCTGGTACATTCTTAGCCAATGTATTTTTAGAAGCAGGAATTCCGGAAGGCGTATTAGCTGTGATTACCGGAAAAGGAAGCGAGATTGGCGATTATGTCGTTGTGCATAAGGATATCGATTTCGTAAACTTCACAGGAAGCACCGAAGTAGGACAGCATATCGCCCAACAAGTAAGGATGATTCCAATCTTAATGGAACTTGGCGGAAAGGATGCAGCAGTCGTATTAGAAGATGCGGATTTAGATCTTGCAGCAAAACATATTGTTGCGGGTGCCTTCTCCTACTCAGGACAGCGTTGTACTGCCATTAAACGTGTCCTTGTAGTAAATGAGGTGGCAGATGCCTTAGTGGACAAAATCCGTATCCATGTGATGGAGCTGAAGGTGGGAAATCCAGCAGATACGGAAGGTGGATTAGATGTCGTTCCATTAATCAATGAAAAGGCAGCAGATTTCGTAGAAGAATTGATCATAGACGCAAAAGAAAAGGGTGCCAATATATTATGTGGTGGAACGAGAGAAGGAAATATGGTACAGCCAACGCTTATTGATCATGTGACTACCGATATGCGAGTGGCATGGGAAGAACCGTTTGGTCCCGTACTTCCCGTGCTTCGTGTAGCTTCCATGGAAGAAGCCATTCAAATTGCCAATGAATCAGAATACGGATTACAAAGTTCGGTATTCACAAAGGACGTAGACAAAGCATTTGAAGTGGCAAGGAAGCTTGAAGTTGGTACGGTACAAATCAATAATAAGACAGAACGTGGACCGGACAACTTACCGTTCCTAGGCGTAAAAAGTTCAGGAATCGGCGTACAAGGAATTATGTATTCCATTGAAGCAATGACAAGAGTAAAATCAACCGTATTGAATTTGTCCTGATTTGCTATAGACGAAAAGAAGAGGCAGAGAGTGTGAGACAATAAAGGGAAAAGGGGAGGAGTTCAATGAATCAGTATCAAGAAATAGAGATAGCAACATGGGAACGCAAGATGCATTATCAAATCTTTCGGGAATATGCCAATCCTCGTTATGACATTAGCTTAGAGTTAGACATTACAAAGTTTTATAAGAGGTGTAAGGAGCAAGGGTATTCTATTACGATTGCCTTTATGTATGCGGTCGCGACATGTGCGAATCAGATTCCGGCGTTTCGTGAACGGTTTCAAGAGGGAAAGCCAGTTCGTTTTGACACGCTAGACTTATCCTTTACATATCTAAATCAAGAGACGCAGTTATTAAAAAATGTCGTAGTCGAGATGAAAAATACGATGGAAGAGTTCGTGCCTTATGCAAAAGAAGTAGCCGTGAATCAGAAGGAGTATTTTACAGGCCCAATGGGAAATGATATCTATCAGTTTTCTTCGATTCCATGGATCAGCTATACCCATATTTCTCATACGCATTCAGGAAAGAAAGACAATGCAACGCCAATGTTTGATTGGGGCAAATACCATTACCGTGATGGCAGGCTGATGATGCCATTTTCTATTGAAGCGCATCATTCGTTTGTAGATGGCATCCATATGGGACAACTAGTAGAAACTTTGCAGCAGTATTTGAATGAATGTTAATGTGACAAAGTCACAGAATAACAAAAACGTTCTAGATATAATGAGTGTATCAAATCGATGAGGTGAACAATATGAGCAAACAAAAATGGATGATACAAGCATTAGTCTTAGGGACGGTTTTCTTTTTGGCTACATGGATTGTAAAGCCAGTTGGGGTATCGACACAATTTTCCATTTTGTCAGGAAAGATGTACCAGGCGGTGGACTCGTCTCTGATTCAAGAGAATCCCACAAGAGAACATGGGTATCAAAGCAGTAATGCGTATTATGATAAGGAAGAGGGAAAGCTAGCAGAAGAAATCATGCATCCGATTACGTATGATTTCGTATTTGTACTAGCCATTCCTTTGGGAGGTTTTATTGCATATCTCTTTAGTAAGAAGAAAAGAAAAACAGAAGAAACAAGTGAGAAATCAAGTTGTCCATTAGAGGAAAGAAGACAAGGAATGTTAAGAACGTATGGCGTAAGTTTTCTTGGAGGAGTCTTACTGCTATATGGAGCGAGGATGGCAGGCGGCTGTACGAGCGGCCATATGATGAGCGGAATGATGCAAGGAGCAGTCAGTGGGTATGCCTTTGCAGCAGCGGTATTTGCAGTAGCCATTCCAGTTGCGATTTATAGGGGAAGAAAAGGAGGAAGACGATAGATGAAATTAGTACTTGCAGTAATCCTTGGTTCATTATTTGGATTTGCCTTATTTTATGTGGGAGCGGCTAGTCCGAAAAAGATTCAGTCCATGCTTCGGTTAGAGGACTTATCCCTTATGAAAATTATCGTATTTGCCATTGGATTTTCCAGCGTATTATTGGCATTATCCATACAAGTGGGAATGTTTGATATCACGCATTTAAGTATCAAGCCAATGCATTTCGGAGTGGTGATAGGCGGATTGATTTTTGGTGTAGGATTTGGTCTTGCAGGAACCTGTCCAGGAACTTGCCTTGCAGCAGCAGGAGGAAAAGGAAGGAGACAGGCACTGGCTGCAATTCTAGGAGGACTGACAGGAGCACTTCTATTTGCCGTAAGCTATGATTGGTGGAAAGGACTTGGAATTTTTGATATGATGGATCTAGGAAAACGAAGTTTATTTGTAATTTCAGAACGTTTTCCATCGGTATTTTCTCTCGGAACAGGGGGACTATTAGTAGTAGGAGGCTTATTTATGCTTATCGCATATGTAATTCCTCTACAAGGAAGAAGGACGAAGAAATAAGATGAATAATCAACATGCAAGATTTGAACGCTTGTTACAAATGTATCCAGAATTAAATCGGATTAATGAGAAGAATCAAGGGGTAATAGAATCCCAGATTCAATTCAAACAGCTAGCAGCAGGGGAAACGATGCACACAAGAGAAGATCGCTGCTCGGATTTGTTTTTTGTAATCAAAGGCCATTTGCAAATTGAAAAAATTGACGTGAATGGACAGATTACAAGGATGTATGCATTGGGTCCGGGAGAGATTTGTCATGAAGTACTGAGCTGTTATATGAAATGCAATTCCCTTCAATTAGCAGGACGGGCAATGACGGATATGGAAATCGCATTGCTTCCGATGCAGTTCGTACATCAATATCTGATTACCGATTTAGATTTTATGCGGTTTATGTACACAAATTTGCATGAGAAGTTTCAAAAGATGGTACAGGAGAAAGAGGAAATCTTACATGAACCCATCCCTGTGCGTCTTGTAAAGTTTTTAAAGAATAAGCAAAGTACGATGATTTATATGACCCATCAGGAAATCGCTTTAGATCTTGGAACTGCAAGAGAGGTCGTAAGTAGAAATCTAAAGAGCTTAGAAAAGCAAGGAAAGATCAAGTTAGAAAGAAATCGAATCAAAATCTTGGATTTAGAAAATAAATAGGAAGAAGAACACGCATTTTAAAGTGCAGGAATAGAAAGTTATTGAGAAAAGAAGGGGGACGTGATATAGTAATTGGTATTTAGAGATATACCAGGAGGATAAGAACTATGAGCACGATAACAACATTCACAGGAAAAGCATTTGACCCAGTCAATCCAGAAGCAGAGCTAATTGATATTGTAGATATTGCCCATGCCCTTTCCATGCTTTGTAGAGCAAATGGACATGTAAGACAGTTTTATACAGTAGGACAACATTCCATTGCATGTTGTCTAGAAGCAAAAGCAAGAAAGTATTCCAAGCGAGTTCAGCTTGCTTGCCTACTTCATGATGCTAGTGAGGCATATTTAAGCGATATCACTCGTCCAATCAAGCCAATGTTAAAAGAATATCTTGCACTGGAAGACAAGTTGCAAACAGTAATTTGGAATGTGTTCTTAGGAGAGCCATTAACAGAAGAAGAAATCAAACAAGTATTTGAAATTGATGATGATATGTTATCCTACGAGTTTTTAAAACTTATGCCGAAGAATTTATCTGACCGTCATGAAAATTTAGTAAACAAACCAACCTTAGAAGTAGAGAGTCCATCCGATGTGGAACAAAAACTGATTGCCTTAGCAAAGGAATTAAGATAGAACGAAAGCCCTAGTACGATCCGCTGGGGCTTTTATATTTTTCTAGAATTAGGGAACGCTAGTTGTTATGAGTGAAGCTGATAGCTAGGAGGTAGACGATGAGTGAGTTGATTAATAATCGTGAACAGCGAAAAGAAACGTTAAAATCCATCATACGTCAATTACATGAAGGAAAATCCGTAGATGAGGTAAAACATGAGTTTGAATCTGTATTTCAAGGAGTAGCAGCATCCGAAATATCGGAAGCAGAGGCAGCTCTTGTGATGGAGGGAATCCCAGTAGAGGAAATTCAAAACTTATGTGATGTACATGCCGCCGTATTTAAAGGATCGG
>CALZJY010000115.1 GCA_945787925.1 uncultured Anaerosporobacter sp.
AGACCCCTAGCCTGGGAACCTCCATATGATGGGGGGAGGGGGGGCGACGAGTTACGTTCATCTTATTATGGTCTTTGTTATGGCATTGTGGACATTCCCACTCATCGTCTTCATTGATGATGATTTCGCCATCAAATCCACATTCATGACAGTAATCTGATTTTGTATTAAATTCTGCATATTGGATATTATCATAAATATATTTTACGATTTCCTCTAACGCTTCTAAGTTATGACGCATATTTGGAATTTCCACGTAACTGATTGCACCACCAGAACTGATCACTTGGAACTGGCTTTCGAAATCAAACTTGCTGAATGCATCGATTTTTTCACGAACGTCTACATGATACGAGTTTGTGTAATATCCCTTATCTGTAACATCTTTAATTTCGCCAAAACGTTCTTTATCGATTCTAGCAAAACGATAGCATAAGCTTTCTGCCGGAGTTCCGTAAAGACCAAATCCGATTCCTGTTTCCGCTTTCCATGTCTTTGTTGCATCGTTTAAGCGATTCATTAAGCGAAGTGCGAACTCGGTACCTTTTGGATCGGTATGAGAAACACCTGTCATCAATTTGGTTACTTCGTACAGCCCGATATATCCTAAGCTGATTGTGGAATATCCATTGTGAAGTAATTCATCGATTGTCTCTCCTGCCTTTAACCTTGCAATCGCACCGTATTGCCAGTGGATTGGACTTGTATCGGATAATGTTCCTTCTAACGCACGGTGTCTGCACATTAACGCTTCGAAACATAAACTTAGACGTTCCTCAAGGATTTGCCAGAACATTTCCTCATCACCATCTGCTAGGATACCGATTTGAGGAAGGTTAAGACTTACTACCCCTTGGTTAAAACGGCCTTCGAATTTGTAGTTTCCGTTTTCATCTTTCCATGGAGATAAGAAACTTCTACATCCCATGCAAGAGAATACATTGCCTTCATAGTTTTCACGCATTTTCTTTGCGCTGATATAATCTGGATAAAGACGTTTTGCACTGCATTTTACAGCTAATTTCGTAATGTAGTCATATTTTCCGCCTCGTAAGCAGTTGTGTTCGTCTAATACATAGATTAGTTTAGGGAACGCTGGTGTTACATATACGCCTTTTTCATTTTTGATTCCCTCTAAACGCTGTCTTAATATTTCTTCAATGATCATTGCATTTTCTTCAATGTACTCATCGTCTTTATCAAGGTTTAAGAATAATGTTACAAATGGAGATTGTCCGTTCGTTGTCATTAACGTATTGATCTGATATTGGATTGTCTGTACACCAGATTTTAATTCATCATTCAGACGGTCTGCAATGAATTGCTCCATTAATTCCGGACTCATCTTATCCCCGTAACGTTCCTTGTAATGTCTTGTATATTTTTCACGGCTCTTACGCAAATATCTTCCTAAATGTTTTACATCAACACTTTGTCCACCGTATTGGCTGCTTGCTACCGCACTGATAATTTGTGTCATTACCGTACATGCTACTTGGAAGCTCTTTGGAGATTCAATTAATTTGGCATTCATAACCGTTCCATTCTCTAACATATCTCCAATATTAATTAAACAGCAGTTAAAGATTGATTGTAAAAAATAGTCCGAATCATGGAAGTGTAATACCCCTTCCTCATGTGCCTTCGTAATCTTTTCTGGTAATAATAAACGTTTTGTTAAATCTTTTGATACCTCACCAGCAATCAAATCGCGTTGTGTGGATGCAATTACTGCATTCTTATTTGAGTTCTCTTCCATAACATCTTTGTTACTGCAGTTGATTAATCCCATAATGGACTCATCTGTTGTATTTGATTTACGTACTAACGCTCTTCGGTAGCGGTAAATAATATATGTCTTGGCTAATGTGAATTTTCCATAAGCCATTAATTTTTGTTCGATCATATCTTGAACTTCTTCTACGTGCATTTGCTCACGTTTCAGACTTTCAATGCTTTCTACAATGCTTTCAATTTTCTCATCAGAAAGCTTGTCATAATCCTCAACTTCAATGTTCGCTTTTCTAATTGCTACTAAGATCTTATTACGATCATAAGCCGTAACTCGCCCATCCCTTTTAATAACGTTCATTTTTTTCGTTCCTTTCGTAAAAAGTCAAATCGATTATAGCACAAGAAAATTGTCTCGTCTAGTAAAAAAACACTATATTTAGTATGTACATTTCCGCACAAAACTATATATAGTGTTTCCTTCTCTCCAGTGTTTATCATGGTTTCCGCATGAATTCGACCTGATTATTCATCTTTACTTATAATTATTATGTATAAAAACAGGCCTTTTATAAGTTTAACTTATTACAAGCCTCAATCCCCGTATTCTTTGCTCTAAAAAACACAAAAAGGAAAAGAGTGCCGTGAATCCGACACTCTTAGATCCCTTTCTATCTCTTATATCCAATCTGCTCACCGAGCTTAACGATCGTCTCTATATTTTCTCTAGAATTTTCAAGAAGGTCTTGGTCTACTTGAACCTGATCTTTTTTCACTAACAATACCGTAGTAGATCCACCGAATTCAAACATCCCTTTTTCGTCTCCACGCTTAAATGTATGCTTACGGTGATGGTTCTTGATACGGCCGATCATCATGGCACCAACTTCCACTTGGATGACCTCCCCAAAGTGTTTCGTATTCAATACCGTATATTCCCTGCAGTTACGCTTATAAATATTGCAATGTTCTAGCGCGATAGGATTTACAGTATGTAATTCCCCCGGAATAAAGTAATTATCGCCCTTTGTTCCATCATCAATATAGCAGTAACGGTGGTAATCATCCACAGTCAGACGAAAGATCATACAATATCCGCCTTGGTATTCCTTATAGATTTCATCTCCATCTAATAAGTCATGTAGTGTATACGCACTTCCCTTGATATGAAATACGCTTTGTTCATCAATTTCATATACCGAAAGTTTCGAATCACATGGGCTGATAAAAGCATGTGGATCACGCGCAATCACGCGCTTCCCTTTCTTGATCTTTCTTGTGAAAAATTCGTTATAGCTACGATATCTACACTTTTCATATTCTTTTAAATCAATGTTGTGATTTTTGATAAAGCCTTTGATTAGTCCTGTAGATAAAAAGCTATTCATATACAGACCCGCAATCTTTGAGATAAACGGTCTTGTAAGCACCTTTAACACCATTCTTCCTGGTACTGTCTTATATAAAAAGCTTAGCACTACTTCTTGAGACTCTCCTGTGCTTATATACTCTCCATCACGATTTTTAATTACACTCATACGTTAAACTCCACCATAAACCAAATGAATTCTATAATCCCAATTACGAGTAAACCTAACATTCCTCGCATTTTTAGTTTCACTAACTTAAATCTTAAAACAAATAAGAATGCAATGATTCCTAAGCAAGCAAAATATACTTGTGTAAAACATCCATTCATGTAACTTCTAAAAGAATACACCAATGGAAGAATTAATGCAACAGTAGTTACTGGTAATCCTTCATAATATTTACGGCTTTCTGTTGTCTTTTGTTGTCTTTCTTCTTCGCATACATTGAAATACGCAAGACGAATCAATGCACATAAAACATAAGCAACTAATACTACGTAATATACCGGATTCCCTTCTTTTCCTTGAATCAAGCTATATCCTACGATTCCTGGAAGCACGCCAAAACAAATTAAATCCGCCAAAGAATCGATTTGAATTCCAAAACGCTTTTCTTGCACATTTCTCTTTCTTGTCTTCGCAACTGTTCCGTCAAACATATCGCACAACCCTGCTACCATTAAGAAAAGCATTGCATAAGATGCTCTGCCCTCCATCGCGTTAAACATACCTAAGATCGCACTTGCTGCGCCAATATAGGTCAGTATAACGGTATAATTATAAAATCCTATCATTCTATTGATTCTCCCTTCAGTACTTTAGCGGGCCTATTTTTAAAAAAATGAAATCCCATCGTCATAATTCCCGTCAACAACAACATCATATAGAAGTTAATTCCCCTTGTAAGTAACATAGCAGGCGCTATTATAGTAGCACCATATACCTTTGTATACAATAGTAAGAACATTCCTTCTGAAACTCCTACTGCACCTGGAAGTGGTAGGGAATCTACCGTAATTGATATCACGACTTGTAATGCGATGATATCTTGCAGACCATAACCAGTTCGACCAAAGCTTTTATACACACAGTATCCCACTGCAAAATATGCAAGTCGTTGAATCAACGTTACTACAAACATTCTTGCTAATACACGTGGATTCTCTTTCACAAACTCTGCGCTTTGATGGTAGTCTGCCAGCAAGGAATAAAACACTTCCTTTTTTGTCTCTGGTTCTTTTATAATGTGCACTTTACCTAAAAACTCGATCGTCTTAATCACGATGGTCTCTACGACTTTTCTTGAGTACATACACATCAGACATACTGCTATAACGATTATATTAATGATAATGCCTACCGTGAACAATACAACTGTGAGATTACTTTGAAGTACAAAATCAAAATGAACCACCGAAACGATGATTCCTAAAAGAAGCAATACCGTTTTATACATAACGGTATAAAGCAAGATCATGATAGAGGATTTTGAAATCGGAATTCCATCCTTCGTCATGTAGTAAGCAAGTACTGGCTGCCCCCCAGTTGCGGATGGCGTAATTCCACAAAAATAAAGATCGATACATGCATAACAGAAACTCTTGATAAAACTCAAAGAATGCCCCAATGAATGTCCGATAATCCTAAAATTAACACCTTCTAAAACAATATATACAAGCATCAAAATCAATCCAACAACTAAATATTCATGCCGTGCTTGTTTGATAACTCTCCCAAGCATTTCAAAATTACAATTCTTAAAAATATAACAATATGTAATCGTCATCAGAGTGACTAACAAGAGAAAACTGCTTATATATTTTTTATTTGATTGTTGTTTTTCCATTTTGCCACCTATATGCAATTTTCATTGATTTTACTATACCTTTTTTCATACCCATTTATAAAATCACAAATTCCCCCGATTGTGATACTACTCTAGATATAATGGCATTATACCATAGACCACCAGTCACAAGTCAAGTATATCGGCAAATTAATTTCATTAATATAAAGTTTTTATTAATTTCAAGAAATTCCGCACTTTTTCTTTTCTTTTATGTAAAAAATGGTGTCATATAACATTGAATTATAGCAATACAAAATGACACACACCATATACAATCCCTTGTTACATGATGTGTGTCATCTGGTTTTCGTCTTTTCCTTGCCTCATCCGCATGCACCTGTTATCTTTCATCAACAAAATGTACGTCTGTGACATAGGCTTCTATTTCACAGCTATTGGTTGTCTGATAAGCTTCAATATAGTCCTCCGTATCGGATACATTATTCGTAACATGAAATGCATCAACATCTTCAGGAGTCTCTTTTTCGCCTAGGAATGCAAAACACAAAGAAAACATCATTCCCAAACATACTATATTAAGGCTTTTTTTCAAAGATTTTTTAACCATAATCTTTTGGTACTCCTTTCAAATTTTTCTTATTGCTACAAGAATAGGATATACCGAAATTTATGATTTATTCTTTTTTATGACATCTTTTCTAATTTAATCATCCTTATAACAGCCGTCTACTAACGATTTGCTCTTCCATTTTCCAGAGCGATAGCGCGCCCTAGAAACAACAAGCCCAATCATCCATCCAAGCGGAATGGACCACCAAACCGCACGCATCCCGATAAAGTTCGCCATGATATAGGCAAGCGCTACCCTAGAAACGAAGTTACAAAGGGTGGCAAACATAAAGTAGCCAATATCTCCGGCGCCTCGAAGCACGCCATTGGTCACATTCATAAATCCCATGAGGAAATAGAAAATGGAAACGACTCGAATATACTCTACCCCGATCTCAATAGAACCATTTGCTGTCCCGCCATCCATAAACATGCCAATCACGGAACGTCCAAATATAACTACGATTCCAAGTAAGATGGTACAAATGACCGCATTCATAAGGATTCCTGCGCGATATCCCTGCTTTACACGTTCCACCTTGCCTGCCCCGATGTTTTGCGCGGTAAATGTCGATACTGCATTTCCGATATTGACCATCGGATTGATTGCAATATTATCAATCTTGGATGCCGCTGCATACCCAGCCATCACGACACTTCCAAAGGAATTCACTAACGACTGCACGCAAACGATTCCAACCGATACGATAGACTGCTGGATCATAGAAGGAAGCGCCACCGTTCCAATTCTTCTTAAATCTTCATAATGAAATACAGATGCCCTTTCCTCGGTACGAAACTTCGATACCAATCGCAACAGTACGATCAGGCTGCCTAGCGCAGATAACGCCTGTGAAATCAATGTTGCCCATGCGACACCTGCAACTCCCATATGGTAGCGGATTACGAATACTAAATCTAACACGATATTTAAGACAGAAGAAAACGTCAGGAACACAAGCGGAATCTTCGAGCGCCCCAATGCATTAAATACTGCATTGGTCACATTATATAGAAATAAGAACACTAGTCCATAAAAATAAATCTTCAAGTACACGGCAGCATCATCCATGACTTGGGCTGGCGTATTCATAATGCGTAAGATCTGCATATGCATCAACACCCCCACAATCAT
>CALZJY010000116.1 GCA_945787925.1 uncultured Anaerosporobacter sp.
GAGGGTTTGTGACTCTTAGCGCTACCTCATATAATCGTTGCCACTCTTCGCTCATTATACGTTATCCTCACTTTCTTTTGCTATAACACCTTACTTCCATCGTTTGTTTTTTCCTATTCACTAACTACTCTACTGTAAACTCCGTCCAATCAATCTGATTGTATTCCATTACCTCTTCTGACCTCTTCATACCGAGTTTCTCATAGAATGAAACAGCATCGGAATTTGCCACCAAATAAACCGCAATATCTTTTTCTCCACCAGCAACTGTATGTGCCATCTTCATAAGGCGGGTTCCGATTCCCTGTCCCTCATACTTGCGGTCTACACCTAAGTCCGTAATATAGAGCCAGTATGCAAAATCCGTCAGTCCAAATAGTACACCTACGATTTGACCTTCTTCGTTTCTTGCCACAAGGCTGATGGACGCAGACGAAACCAACCTCTCGATCCGCTCCTCAAACCGTTCCTTCGGATACTGGCTTCCTAGATTTGTTCGCTTTAAAAAAGCTATGTATTCTTTGGCGGAGAGTCATTCTTCTATGATTCTCATATTTCTCCTCTCCTATCGCAAACTACATATTTTTCGTTTATTTTAGCTTCTCTACATTTTCTACGTAAATAGAAACTTCTCCGCACTTTGGGCAAATAGCAACCTTAGGATAACCGATTCGCCCACTAAACATCGCATTCTCCTTTGTACTCATTATTATACCTGTGGCGGAACCTTCTACTCTAATTGCACATCCTTCTTTCATTTGTTCTCCACATCGAATACATTCTCTCATTTTTTCAACACCTCCATAAATTCGAAGCCATCTTCCTCCATTATAACAAATCTTCCTTACAACGCAACGAAAAAGGCAGAAACTACTGACGATTCCTGCCTTTTCAAATCTCTTTATAAAATCATTATTCTGTTTTTTTTGTCATCGTTACCAATGGCCAAATCGTAAATACCACAAGTAATATAAGCAAGATATATGCCATTGCATTAGAAGCTGCAAATCCAGTTGGTGCTCCGCCACCAATGACTCCGATTACCTGTAAGATGATTCCGACCAATCCAATGATGGAGCCGCCTGCAACCAAACCGGAAGATAAGCTGATTCCATTGCTGACTTTTGCTTCTCTTTCTTCATCGCTCTTTGCTGTCTTCTCTACAAACCAACGAACCAATGCGCCGACTAAGATAATTGTCGTTGTTGCAATTGGAAGATAGAATCCGATGGCTACTGCCATGATTGGAAGCTTTAATAGGAATAACACGATTCCCATTACCACGCCAACGATAATCATATGCCAAGGAAGGTCTCCTGACATGATTCCTAATGTAAGGGTAGAAATTAAGTTTGCCTGTGGAAGGGCAAATGGTACGTTGTCACCAGTAAGTGCTAACTGTCCTGCAAGCAAGCGGATTACGCCAACTACGACTATGACACCGACAAAGCTGGCTGCTAAGAAATATTTATCCATCTCATCCTTTTCACCACCGATGATAAAGCCGACTTTCTGTGACTGGGAATAACCACCTGCAGTAGAAATGGCAGTTACGATAAACGTACCAAATAACAATAAGGATTTATTACTTGTCGTATCTACCCATCCAAAGATGACGAAAATCAACGTCGCAATTACTAAGGACGCGATAGTCATTCCTGATACAGGAAGATTAGAAGTACCTATCGTACCAGTCAAACGGCCGGATACGATTACGAATAGCATGGATAAGATAAACGTAACGATAATACCAACGATCGCCATTACTATATTTCCACCTGCTGCAATAAAAGCTCCTACAAATCCAATTGCGATTCCGCCTAATAAAATCCAAGTTCCAAGGCCGGAACGTTCTCGCTTCTCATTGTCTGCTTTTGCACCAATCGTATCTTTGATGGACGTCACAATGGTCGGAATCAGCTTGATTGCACCAATGATTCCACCAGATAACATCATGCCTGCACCAATATATTTTACATAACTTCCTGCAATGTTATTTACAAGCATACCATTGATTGCAACTTCAGGAGCATTCCAGATAAACTCCCCTGGTCCTGCAAAGTTAGCAAAATAACTGATTAATGGCATAATGGCAAAGTTGGCTAAAATAGAGCCTGCGAACATCGTTACGGATACTTCCATACCAACGATAAATCCGATTCCTAATAACAATGGATTGACTTCTAATTCAAATTTCCATTTATAAAACCGCTCATTGACATAACTGATTACGGAGTTCGCGATGTTCAAGAAGGAACCAGTAATGATCGTAATCACACTGCTAATTCCAAAGCCAAAGCCCATAAACTTCATAGAATCCCCAGCACCCTCGGAGGCAACCAATGTCTCTGAAATTGCCATAGACTCTGGATACATTAGGTTTCCATGTTCCTCGATAATCATATTTTTATAAACTAAGGAGGAAATTCCGATACCGAATAAGACGCCTCCCAAGCTCACAATCGCACCTTCAAAAAATCCAAAATCTGTCCCAATCAGTAAAATGGCTGGTAACAAGAAAATGATGCCGCTGGCAATTGACTCTCCACCACTCGACATTCCCTGTACTAGGTTCTTTCCCAGTATTCCTTGCTTTTTCGCAAAGATGCTAATAAGTCCCGAGCCAATGATCGCTCCAGGAATTCCTGCTGCTACGGTAAGCCCTGATTTCATTCCTGAATATGCCGTTGATGCCGCAAATAACGCCGCCAACAAGGCACCAATAATTAAGATAGCTAGATTACCGCCTGTCCTTGGTCCTTGCGACACATAAGGAATATAATCCTGACCATGGACTCCTCCATAAGCATCCTTTGATAGTTTTTTATGCATATGCATCCCTGTCCTTTTTATATAAGTTAAATGCTACTATACATTGTCGGTTGTAACAGGGCATTTTATGTATTGTTTCTTCAATAGAAAATACTGTTACTTTTGCATCTTCCTATTCCTACTTAGCTTTCCCTATCGAAGTCAGAGGAATTTGTTTCAAATCAAAGGTAGAATCATCATGAAGGCTAATCAGCGTTCCTCCTCTTTGCTTTGTCTCCTTTGAAATCTTATGCATCGCAAGATAATCAATGGACATTCCGTATACCAGTTTTACTCCCTTATACCCCAATGCAATGTTATTGTAATGGTCGTGTCCGCAAAAGATTGCCTTCGTACTCTTTAAGTCGACGATACGGTCAAATAACTGACTCCTATGTTCCGAGCAACAAATGGATTCTCCTGCTTCTCCAACTTCTCCAAAATAATAGGTAACCTCTTCTTTGTTGCCTTTCTTGTGCAGTTCATACGCTGTCTTATATTCTTGCAATGGAATATGGGTAAACACTAACGAAGAAATCGTCGTTCCCTGCTGCTTTGACAGTTCCTTTACAGACTGTTCATACCAATCCACCTGATCGTCATGGATATAATCATAATCATTTAGTTTCGCACTAGAATAAGAGTTCGAGTCAATCATATATAACGCCTGATTAATCGAACCGTCCTTATTCTTAATCAAGATTACCTGGTTACTCCTTCCTGTAATATCTGGCTGCTTATCGGTATACAACAGACTCTTTGTCGTATCATAAGAAAACTTGCTAAATAAATCATCTAGCTCCTTCTCCGAATGAGAGGCAACAAATTCGGTATCGTGGTTTCCATAAGTAAACGCCCAGCAGACGCCCATATTTCTAAAAAAGGAAGCAAGCTGTAGAATCGGTGTATAGTTATTAAATGAAAAGGATTCGATTCCTAACGGAAATACAAAGTCTCCTGTCACCACTACAAGATCTGGCTTTGTCTCATTTACCAATGCATACACTGCCTGTAACGCCTTTAAATCCTTAGAATACGAAAAAGCGCTTCCCCCAATATGGATATCCGTAAGCTGTAAGATCTTAAAATCCTTTCCTGGCTCTTTCTGTATCGAATATATTCCTGTATCCGCATCATAGCTCACCTGATGTTTTGGCAAGTCCACAACAGGGATTGTAGCAATATATGGCTGCAAATACCAAGTACCACTACTCATCACTAGGAATCCTCCTACACCAATTGCTGCAATGATTAGGAGTATCAGGATCCGTTTATGAAGCAGCAACATATGGCCAGCCTTTTGGAAAACTCCCTGCTTCTTTGGCTCATCTTCTTGTTCTAATGTTATGTACTGAATCTGGCCAATCATATAAAACCTTAGCCAAGAACTTATAATGATTAGAATTCCATATCCACTCAATAAAAATGTAGCATAATAGCTATGCTCTAATAACTTATAATCTTCTCTTCCAATCGTGTTAATCGTAATAATAAAGAAACTGCTTAAGAGCGCAACCATACATCCAAGCGACACATGAATAAACAACCGTTTCGTTCTCTTTTTCTTATATTCCTCCATATAGGCTGCTGCCGTCGGCTGCAACTCGATTGGCTTTTGAATCTTCGTCCGATTTAATAAAAACGAGGTAATCCCCCTTCCTATTCCAAATAGTCCAATCGCAATACAGACAATGACCCAAGCCGTACCATAGGCATTGATTTTCGACATTTCCATTCTACGGCTGGCACATAATGCGACATACACCATCGGTGAGATCAAAAGAAGCATAACACCCAATCCAATACGTGTGGAAGCATGATTGATTTTACGTAATAAACGCTTCGTTTCTACAAAATTCATATTCTTTCCTCACCCCCTATTTTTATCTCCATCTTAAGGATACCACATTCTTCGTCATGAATAAAAGTTTGCAAGAACAAAGTGTGTGTTCCACACACTTCAACTCCCCTGCCCCTCAATCTTGAGGGGTGGGGCTTTCTTTTTATTGCATTTTCCTTCATAATGGTTCTATGAATATACTGCAAAAGATTTTTACAAACCATTTTGAAGAAATGAAATACATACTTCATCCTCGACTATCGGTTCTCGAAAATGTCGAAAAGATGATTCACTGTGGTGATCCCTCCTTCGGAGGTGCCATGTTCGGCTGCTCGGAATGCGGTGAGCTTAAGTTTGTTCCCTTCCGCTGCAAAAGCCGTTTTTGTCCTACCTGCGGAAACATGTATTCTATTGATCGCACTACCGCCATGTCCTTTAAGATTATTGACTGTGAACATCGTCATTGTGTTTTTACTATTCCTGAACAACTTCGATCCTTCTTTTTGAAAGACCGTTCTCTTCTTAACTGTCTTTTTCATGCTGTCCAAGGTGTAGTTCTTCGTATGTTTTCCAAGATTAATAAAACAGAGCACTTTGTTCCTGGATTCATCTGCGTTCTTCATACTTTTGGACGTGATCTTAAGTGGAATCCACACATTCATTGTCTCATCTCTGAAGGTGCTACCGGTACTTTTACTGTCTGGCGTTCTGTAAAACATTTCAACTATATACAGCTTCGTAATGCTTTTCAAACTGCTCTCCTAAATCTGATGGAAGCTCACATCGGTCCTTCTTTCAAAGCTGTAAAAAGTGCTATATATAGGCACTGCAGAAATGGCTTTTATGTCCGTGCCATGCCAAACAAATGCGATCCTAACGTCGTCACAAAATACATCGGTCGCTATCTAGGACGTCCTGTCATTGCAACGAAACGGATCGACTCCTACGACGGGACCAATGTTACCTTCCATTACAACCGCCATGAAGATGAAAAACTCGTAGTAGAAACAGTGCCTGCTCTCTCTTTTATTGAGCGCCTCATTCAACACATCCCTGAAAAGCATTTCAAGATGATCCGCTACTATGGGATTTATGCCAGACATCATAAAAAAGATGCTAGACTTCGAAAAGCGATTTCCAAAGAAAAGCACAAAATCCTGCTCTCCTTTAATCGATGGCGAGACTCCATATGCTCTTCCTTTGGTTACGATCCTCTTAAATGCCCAAAGTGCAAAAATACCATGGTATTTCTGGAACTATATCATAACCATATACGTATTCCGCTAGATAAACTCTATGAAAAGGTAATGAAAAAACATAAACTTCATTCATGACTTCTTATTTCCATCCTCTGCTCCGTAGGGTAAAATAGAACTACTAATTTACGGAGGTGCTTTACATGAATGAAAAAGAATATGCGGCGGAACTACGAAAGAAATACATTGCTAATCCTCCTGAAGGTATGACTTCAGATGATTTTAAAACAATGAGCGATGATGATCTTCTTGATATGGAATACTTTATAAATGAAGATGTTTTTAGTGACATAGACGATTTTGAAGAAGGTTTTTATATCTTCTAATTCATATCGTCTCTTTGCCATGCCATGAAAATGGCGTGGTTTTTTTATACCCCTTTATAGGAAAGTAGCACTTTCCTATAAAGGAACAAAGTGTCTTCGACACATCAACTCCCAGTCCCTCATTCATGAGGGCTCAAAACCTACAAGTCGAAGACTCTTTGCCGCGCCGAGGGGGATTCGCTGTCTTTCAAGCGAATCTCTTCCTTTCCCCCGAGTGTGCATCCTACGCCCTTCTTTTTAGGGCGTTTTTTATTGCATAGGGGATTGCAACGCAATTTCCTATGCAATAAAAAACAAAAAATCGCCAAGACATAACAGATGTTATAGTATCAGCGATTTTTTCTATCTCTTTGGAATAAAATAGGAGCGCTCTTCCTGCTCATCCCA